>JAGHUO010000105.1 GCA_018064785.1 Candidatus Treponema equi | reverse complement strand
ACAAAGGATACAATCTCTAAGACTTATGACGGAAACTTCAAGGCAATCTTCCAGAAGATCTTCGACGAAGAATTCAAAGCAAAATTCGAAGCTGCAGGAATTGAGTATTTCTACACTCTCATCGACGACTGTGTTGCACGTATCATGAAGCACGAAGGCGGAATCCTTTGGGCATGCAAGAACTACGATGGCGACGTTATGAGCGACATGATCGCATCAGCTTGCGGTTCCCTTGCAATGATGACTTCTGTTCTCGTAAGCCCAGACGGAAACTTTGAATACGAAGCAAGCCACGGAACAGTTCAGAAGCACTACTACCGCTACCTCAAGGGAGAAAAAACTTCTACAAACCCTGTAGCAACAATCTTCGCCTGGACAGGTGCCCTTGCAAAGCGCGGCGAACTGGACGGAACGCCAGAGCTCGTTGAGTTTGCAAAGAAGCTTGAAAAGGCAACCCTCGATGTAATCGAAGAAGGCACAATGACAGGTGACCTTGCACGCCTCGCAAACCCACCTGCAAAGAATGTAGTAAATTCTTGGGAATACATTGACGCTATCGCAGCTAAGCTGTAAGCAATATGGGGCTCCCATGGAGCCCCGATTCCAGCTAAATTGTAAGCAATAATTAAGAAAAGAAGGGGCTGTCCAATAAGTATGGTTTACGGTGGTTTCGACAAGCTCAATGAGCGCTACACCGGTTACTTTTAGGGCATCCCCTTTTGCTTTTAAATTCATTTACCCAAGACATCCGCCAAATGGGATATTAAATCTTTTACAAAGTGTCTCATATTCCGTTCTGTCGGACTCACCATCAAGACTTGTAACAAAGAAAGTCATATCTTCAGGCAAATTCTCAGAAGCAGTTGTTTCAGGCGCGGTTTTCAACACCTCCAGGGCGTGGTTTGAAACGCCGTCGCGGCTGTCCACCACAAAAAACTTTCTCCAGCTTTTCGAGGCAAAAGCTTCCTCAATTTCACGGGCCATGTGGGTAAAATGAGTGCATCCAAGAATGATAGTATCACAACCACAACCGTTGAAATAATCAACGGCAGGCATTACAGCCGCAATTTTTTCTTCTTTTGTTGCCGTAAACAATTTGTGCTCGATGAAATCAATCAAGTCAGGATCGCCCCTTTTGAACACCTGACAATCGGATGCAAAATCCGATATCAGCCTGTTTGAATATTCATGATTTACCGAAGCATTTGTCGCAAGGAAACCAATTTTTTTGTTCAGTGAAACTTTCGCCGCAAGCTTTATGGCAGGGACAGTTCCGATTATTGGAAGATCTGGATGCAGTTTTCTAAGTTCGTCCAGAGCTGTCACAGAGATTGTGTTGCATGCAATGATCACCGCTCGTGGATTCCAGCGTTTTACAATGAGATCTATGGCCTGGGAAGAACATCTTACGATTTCCTCAAAGGACTTTTCACCATATGGGAAATGAACAGTATCACCAAGATAAACGCAACGGCTTTCTGGAGATTTTTCCTTAAGCAAAAGCATGTAAGGAATTCCGCCTGTACCGCTGTCAAGGAAAGCAAAATCTACTACGTTCTTCATAATGAAAACAAAGCCTCAAATGCGTTTCTAGCGGCGGTTGCCTTGTCACCGGCAGCTGTTGTGGTTCCGCCTGTAAAATTCCTGTTCACCATGAAGGCATCACAGAAATTGGCTTTTCCTTTATCAGACACAAGTTCATCAACATTCTCACGGCAATCAAAATGGCTGCCAGGACTATAGAACTTGCAGTTGCGGCATGAATGAAGGTCGCTGTGACATACAGGACATTCGGAGTCTCTATATATGGATTCAATCTCTATGTTGTTTTTGCATTTCCAGCACATAAGAACATCATATAGCCTATGAAAGGAAATTGCAATTTTCATGCGCTGAACTTTTTGTTTGACTATTTATCGCATATAAAATAGAATTTCCCCATGTTTACAAGCAACAAGTGTCAGTGTCCTGAATGCAAAAACGCAGCCCTTTCCACAATCAAAGGGGATGATATCGTTGACGAACCTGGATACTGTTTTTCACACATAGAAGACAAAGACGCATATCTTGAGAAGCTCAAAGATTACATAATGAACCATGAAAAAATCGTTGGACTCAATGCCTGCGGAATCACAGTCCACGGTCTGGATCTGAGCGGAAAGAAATTCTTTGGCTGCAACTTCCAGCACGTTCATTTCACAAATGTCCATGCGGAAAACATAATGATGAGGATGTGCATGATGGATTCAAGCACTTTCTCTGACTGTGACTTCATCAACAGCAACATAATGTTCTCTTCTTTCTGCGGAGCAAAATTAGTGCACCTTGTCCTTACCGGCAGCGACCTGATCCACAACAACTTCAACGGAATCACATCATACCAGTGCAGCTTTGACAACAGCGATCTTTACAACAGCCGTTTCATCAAGGCAATCCTCATGAACACATCAATGCAGGACTGCAACCTAAAGAAAACCATTTTCTATAATTCGGCACGCGAGAATGTTTCCTTCAAGCTTTCAAACACACGGGAAGCTCTTCTGAACAGGAACAAGGGCGGACTGGTGGAAGACTTCAGCGCAGCAGATGAAGGAGAGACATTATGAAAGTTTATTTTCATCTTTGCATCGAGGGTTTTACAAACAGCTATGTTATCGTCAATGATGATCCAAATGTCATGGAGGCCATCATTGTTGATCCAGGCCAGATCACAAACGGAATCATAAAACAGATCGAGGATGGCGGATACAAGCTTGTGGCCGTGCTGATCACCCATAACCACAAGCATCATATTGAAGGTCTTCGTACAATCACAAAGATCTACAGCACCACAGTCTATGCAGCGGATTCTGAAACATACGGAATGAATTCATGCATCCTCAACGGAGACGGAATGACAAGAATCGCAAACCTTAATGTTGAATTCTTTTCCATTCCTGGTCATTCTCCAGACAGCATGGTATACAAGATCGGCGATATAATTTTTACAGGAGACACACTTCTTCCGGGTCTTACAGGAAGCACAACAAGCCAATACTCATCAAAACTTCTGTGCAACAAGATCAAGGACAAGCTTTTTTCACTGCCTGACAGAACCATAATTTTCCCTGGCCATGGAACTCCAGGAACCATCGAAAACGAAAAGCAGTTCAACATCGATCTGGTGTGAATATTCAGAATGAAAAAGCCGTTGCTAGAGCAACGGCTTTCTTTTTAATCTCTTATCATCATGGAAACCCTGCCACAGGCAAGTCCCCATCGGTCAAAGGCATAGGTGTTCAGAAGCTCACCGGCATCAACAAAAGCCTGGGCATTGGTGCTTCGGATGTATTCCGCTCCTTCCTTCTGGATTCTGTTTACACTACCGCGACCGGCAACCTGAAGGAAATATGGCTGGATATTTGCGTATGACTGCTGCATTATATAGGCCATGAATTCATTCTGCATAAGATATTCATCACTTCTGTCATAGCCAAGTCCAGGCTGTGTCTCCCAGAATTTCTTAAGGAATTCCATGGACTGGGGATCAAACATGTTGTAGCAGGCTGAAACCACATTCCTGAAATCTTCATCAGTGAAGTAGATACCATGCCAGCTTTCATGTGCCAGGAAGGTATAGCGCAGATATCTTGGAGACTCACGGCTGAATGAAACCACGGCACCCTTGCCTGCAGAATAAGTTCCGTCTGCTTTTCTGACAATGACTTTGTTTGTCTCAAGAATTTCACGAAGAAGATTCTCGCGCTCATTGAGAGGGAATTCCTCCAGTTCCGCAAGAGTAAAGAAAGCCGCCAGACTGTCGGCCTTATAGTCATGGGCATTATAGCCATGCTTGTTCTCCACGAAGTCATCGCTTACAAGAGTTCCCTTGTAGCCGGCCTTTTCAACAAAATATGCAAGGCGTGTGAAGAACTGGTTCTGGATCTTGTAGTCAGCGAAGTCAAAGAAAAGAACTCCAGGAAACTGTTCCCATTCAAAGAGCTCATAGTCTTCCGTTCTCCAGTTGCTTTTAGGCCAGTCCATTATGAGACCAAGGTCTGTCTTGAACGGAACAAGAATCCTTGAGAATTTGTTCATGGCAAGCACAGGACTGTTGCCCCTGAGAAGCATTGAGTTCACAAGCTCTCCATGATCCTTGAAGCTTATCTGGGAAAGTTTGCGTCGTAGACCTGAAGTCTGGATGCTGGCAGCTGTCTGCTTTTTCTGCAGCTTTATTCCGATTTCTTCTCCATTGGCATCAAGAAGAACCGTCGTCTGTTTTCTATAGGTTCCGTTTTCTTCAAGTGGAATAAGACCTATGTCGATGCGAGGCATGACTTTCTTTGGACTGTTGGACATGGGGAAAACAGATTCCGCATCAGAAAAATCTACTTTCGAAAAATCCCAGTCTACAGTTCCGCCAGACGCACCGCATGCATAAAGAGGAACATCGCCACTGTTGTCCCAACCGATCTTTGCCTCTCCAATACGGAATTCAGAAATGGAAAAAGACTTTGTTCCATAGACAAAAAAACCGTCTGGAATATCCTGGGTAGTTGAAATTGAATAGGAAAGCCTGAAGGTATCGCCAATGCATTCAAGGAAATCTCCCTGAAGCAATGGACGCTTAAGAAGCCTGCCGTCAGGATTGAGGGTGTCATCCATATCCTCATCAAAAAGAAAACCAAGGGCATAAGGATATGAAGGATTCTTTGCCTTTCCCTTTGCGTTGAATTTAATTACGAGGCTTACGGACGCTCCACCGTTTTTGTAAATAGTGTTTTTTAGATGAACTTTTTGATTTGTCGTGAATCCGTAGCACAGAAACTGCTTTCTCTTTCCATCGGCCTTTGCTTTTACGGCACTTTTGTTCAGGGCAAGAAAACTCTCGCCATTCATGCCAAGAATGGAATTCTGGACCTTGTAGGAACATGAATTAAAGAGAAACATAAAGACTAAAGTCGCTGTACACAGTAATGCAAATCTTCTCATGCCATGAATTCTACAACTTTTTTTGAAAATGCTCTATACTGTTCCCGTCTATGAAAGCATTCATTCCAAACAAGGACACTCTATTTTTTCTCGCCGACATCCAGAAAAAAATTCTAGGAGACAACAGCTCCCTTGCTTCACTCTATCCTGCCTACCCGTGCTATGCTTTTTTTGAGGACCTGCCACAGGCGGAACTGCTTTCAGCTGCCCTTGCTCTGCCCTGCACTTCAGGAGATGAAATCATCATTCCTCTGGAACTTACCTTCAAGGACAATCACATAGAACACCTTAAGATCACAATTGGAAAAATCACAGGCCCAAAGGAACTGAAGGAGCTTTGCATCTCTGAAGAAATAAAAAAAGCGTTCCCACGAAAGGAACGCATATTCAGGATGGCAACCGTCATTCAGGAGAACAACGGCTGGAAAATCCATGATGACAGATGGATCAAGATTATTTGATGATCTTGCTTCCACGGTCCATTGCCACAAGACCAGACTTGAGGAGCTCAAGGATTCCGAATGGTTCAAGAAGACGGATGAGTGAATCGATCTTGTCTTCACTGCCTGTAGCTTCTACGATGAGTGCGTTTTCAGAAACATCAACGATGTGTGCACGGAAAATATTACATGTTTCGATGATAACTGCACGCTGTTCGCCACTTGCCTTTACCTTGATCAATGCCATTTCTCTCTGACATGTCTCTGACTTTTCGCAGTGCTCGATGGAGATGACCTCAACAAGCTTTGAAAGCTGCTTCTTGATCTGCTCAAGAATATATTCATCACCAGTAACAACGATTGTTGCACGTGACTTGTCTGGATCAGCTGTCTCACATACTACAAGCGAATCGATGTTGTAACCACGGCGGCTGAAAAGACCTGATACGCGGCTAAGAACACCAGCATGGTTTTCTACAAGAACTGAAAGTACATATTTTTCCATTTAATTCCTCCAAAATCATTAACGTCCCATCTCTGAGTATACACCCAAAAGGCGAACTTCTTCTGCTTTTTCTTTAAGTTTTTCATTAATTTTTTTCACATGCTCTTCAGGCTGTCCTTCAACGGTCTTAAGGTCAACATCAGCATAGAACTGATATTCCCATGGACGACCTGGAATCGGACGGCTTTCAAGGCGTGTAAGGTTTGTTCCAAAGTCATTGAGTACTCCAAGAATCTTATAAAGAGACCCTGGCTCATGTTTAGCCTTGAACATAAAGCTTGCCATATGGGCATTTTCTACAGTCTTTCTTTCCTTTGATATGACAACAAAACGGGTATAATTGTTAGGATCATCCTCAATTCCCTTTGCAAGAATATCAAGATTGTAGATGGTCGCGTTGATCTCACTGGCGACAGCTGCATTTTCCTTTGATCCGGTTTCTGAAACAAAGAGCGCAGCCCCGGAAGTATTGTAGGCTTCTATCTGCTGCCAGTCCTTGTGGTTGCCAAGAAATCCGCTTGTCTGAAGAAGAGCCTGAGGATGGGAATAGACTTTCTTCAGATCCTCAATCTTTGCGCCCTTCACAGCCAGAAGACAGTAACTTATCTTGATCGCTATGGCACCAGAAATATACACGTCGGAATACTTTCTGAAATTGTCATAGTTCTGATAGACACTGCCACCAAGGGAGTTTTCTATCGGAACCATGCCATAGTCAACGTTTCCTTCAGTAACCTTCTGGAAAATCTCCGGAAAGGAATCAACGGGAACAGATTCCGCAGACTCCTTGAAATATCCTATTACGGCAGCCTCTGCATTGCATCCTGGTTTTCCGCAGTATGCAACCAAAGGCTTCTTATTGTCACATGCCATCTTAGTTGCTCATGTTCCAGCTTACGAGACGGAGAACATCGCCGAATACACCGGCAGCTGTAACGCCTGCACCTGCACCGTATCCCTTGACTGTAAGTGGAATTGGTGTGTAGCGTGCTGTGTGGAATACGAATGCGTTTTCACCGCCACGGACTGTATACAATGGATCTTCAGGTCCAACTTCGAGCATACCTACAGAAGCCTTTCCGTTCTTGATTGATGCAGCCATGCGGAGAACCTTGTTTTCCTTCTTGAGAGCAGCCATCTTGTCTTCAAAGTACTTGTCCAGTTCTGGAAGTCTCTTGAGGAATTCTTCGACTGTTCCTTCGATGTTAAAGTCCTTAGGGAAGATCGAGCGCATCTCGATGTCCTCAAGCTCGATTTCCATACCTGCTTCACGGGCAATGATGAGGGCCTTGCGGGCAACGTCTGTTCCCTTAAGGTCATCGCGTGGATCTGGTTCTGTATAACGGAGTTCCTTTGCTTCAAGAACTGCTTCTGAGAACTTCTTTCCTTCGTCAAGTTTACCAAAGATGTATGAAAGGGAACCGGACATGATTCCGTTGAAACCTGTAAGCTTATCTCCGGACTTAAAGAGGTTCTGGAGAGTATCGATGATTGGAAGACCTGCACCTACGTTTGTCTCATAGAGGAAGCGGACATGCATTTCGTTTGCTGTTTCACGGAGCTTCTTGTAGAATTCCATGCTCATGCTGTTTGCACGCTTGTTTGGTGTTGCGATAGACATACCAGCCTTGAATACATCAAGGTAACGTTCTGGAAGATCATAGCTTGCAGTACAGTCAACGAAGATTGGATTGAGAGGCTTTGTTTCCTTAACGAAATCAAGGATTTCATCGAGGTTTGTCTTCTTGCCCTTTTCCTTAACCAGGTTGCGCCAGTCTGAAAGATCAAGACCTTCTGCATCAAAAATCATGCCGTCGATGTTGGCGATTGCCATTACGCGAACGTCGATTCCCTGTTCAAGAAGTGAAGTATACTGGTCGCGGATCTGGTCAACCATTGTTCCGCCGATGGTACCAACACCAAAGGCATAAACCTGGATTGACTGAACTGTATTGAAGAAGCCCTGGTGTACAACGCGTACTGCCATGTCACCATCGCTTCCGTTGATAACTGCAGAGATTGAGCGTTCTGCGGAACCCTGTGCGATTGCAAGAACGTTGATGTCGCGGCTTGCAAGTGAATCAAAGAATGTTCCTGCAACACCGCGCTTCTGCTTCATTGCGTCACCGATGATTGAAACGATGGCAACATCATTGCGCACGTCGATCGGATTGACAAGCTTAGTGCTGATTTCAAGTGCGAATTCATTCTTGAGCACATCGACTGCTTCGTTAGCAAATGCCTTGCGAACACAGAATGAAAGTGTATATTCAGATGAAGACTGAGTGATGAGGAGGACAGAAATTCCAGCATTTGAAACAGCCTGGAAAATGCGTGTTGCCATTCCCTTGCGACCCTTCATTCCGGAACCGCTTACGGAAATCATTGCGCAGTCCTTGAGACATGAAATGCCGCGTACAGGACCTGTTGCCTTTGTATCGAATGGACCCTTGCCGATTCTTGTTCCGCGTGCAGATGGGTTATGGCTGTTGAGTGACCAAGCCTCTATTCCCTTTGCTGCAAGTGGAGAAAGTGTCTTTGGATGGAGAACCTTTGAACCGAAGAATGAAAGTTCCATTGCTTCTTCGTAGCTCATGTCGTCCACAAGGATTGCGTCCTTGATGATGCGTGGGTCTGCTGTATAAACACCGTCTACGTCTGTCCAGAATTCAACCTTTGAAGAACCAAGGCATGCACCTACGATTGCTGCGCTGAAGTCTGAACCATTGCGTCCGAGAAGTCCCATAACAGGCTTTGCGTCAGTTCCGCCTATCCAAGAACAGATGAATCCAGGGAAAAGAAGAATCTGTGCCGACTGTGAACCATCACGGTATGCAGCAAATGCTTCAGAACATCTTGCATAGTCAGGATCACCTTCCTTCTGGTTGCCTGTTGTATAGATGAACTTGCGGCTGTCGAGAAGAAGAATGCTCTGCTTCTTTGCAAGGATGACTGCCTCTACGATAGGAGCACACATAAGTTCTCCCATACCCATGATGCGGCAGTGAACGCTGTCAGGACACTCACCGAATGTTGCAAGACCTGACAAGAGCTTTTCAAGCTCTGTAAGATGAGATTCAATTTTTGCTGTAACGCTGTTTGTATCGAATTCAGAAACTGTTGACTTGATTTCTGCGCAGATGTCTGCGTGGATTGAACGAAGTTCGCTTACAAAAGCTGAAGCGGTTCCGCCAGTGATGCACCCGTCAATTGCAGCCTGCAATTTGTTTGATACACCGGCAACTGCACTGACTACAACACTGATACGGTCAGTCTTTGCACGCCCCAACATAATCTCCACACTGTCAAGAATGCGGCGGGCAGAACCCATACTTGTTCCACCAAATTTAAGTGTAAGCATATACTTTCCTCTATTAAATATAAATAATGGAAATATATACCATATAATGCATGAAATTTCAATGAAAGGGCATATTTAAGTGATGATTAAAGCGACCCCTTCGACAACGCGGCTGGAAGCTTCGCTGCCACTTCGGGGATCCTGCATTATTCTTGTCTGCGGACTAGATGCGTGATATAAGGTTTTCTATCTGTCCATTGAGGGATGATACCATGCTTGCGTCTGGCAGTTCCCTTACAAGGCCCTTTGAATATTCAAGAACCTTCAAAAGAAGTGTCTTTCCGCTGTCCAGTTCAGAGGCGGTGTCTTCCCTTCCAAGCTGATGACGGAGGATCTGGGCAGTGCCAAGAAGTCCCTTGTTTCCCGAAAGCTTGGAAATTATGTAATCCAGCTGAAGACGTATTTTGCTCATGAGGAATTCCTCACGTTTTTCATCAGGCAGGTACGTACTCAGGGCACGGAGCTTCTCAAAGAGGTCAGCCGCAACATTGGTCTTTTTCATGACCTTGTTTTCAGTTATGGCATCGGCTACAGTCTGAATCGCGTCAGCTGCCTTTGCGAAAAGTTCCATATCAACTGTATCATCAGAAGCAGAGTTGTCTTCAACATAACTGCTATCTGCCTTAAGATCATCAATGATCTCATCAAAAGGAGGTACCTCCAAGTCATCTGCGACAGTGTCATCTACAGGAGGTTCATCCATCACAACTTCATCAAGGTCTTCTTCAGTCTCGTTGAAGTCTTCTGGCATCATTTCTTCTTCTATATCTGATGATTCCTCTTCAAAGATATCATCGCCGTAGAAATCATCTTCCTCAGGAGGCTCTGGAACAACTTCCGGCTCCTCGGTTATTTCCTTCTGAATTGTATCATCGATATCTTCATCCTCAAGGAATTCTTCTTTCTCTGGTTCCTCTACCGGTTCCACAGGCGGAACAGAAGGTTTTGGACGAGCAACGGCAGCAAGCTTTGGAGCTGGTTCATGAACAGGTTCTTCCTCAGGTTCAAGGTCGTCATCATCCCAGCCGTCATCAAGGGAAATCACATCATCCTTTGGAGACTTCTTTTTTGGAGTTTTTTTCTGCTCATATTCAAAATCAGGCTCAAAACCGTTTTCTTCAAGAGAGGAACCCTTGTTTGCGCTTGTGCCAAAAGGATTGCTTGCAAAGAAGTCTTCAGCGCTTGTATTGTCTTCTTCAAGTCCTGAACCTTCATCGTCAAGATCAACATCACCGATGAGATCATCAAGACTCTTTGAATAATGCTCCTGGTTGTCCGCCTCGATTTCCTCATCAAGACGGCCTTCCGTAAATATTTCCTCAGTGCTTATTTCATCATCCTGAAGCTTATCGAAACCACCATCAAGGTTGTAAGTCTTTACTTCTTCAGGTTCATGAGCAAGCTCTTCTGTTTCAAAAGCAGGCTGTGGATTGTCCATGTCCTCAAAGGTAAGGGTCACTTCCTCGGCGACACGTACTCTGTCTCCGATGGAAATATCATCATCGGAATCAAGAAACTCTTCTGCATCAAGCACAGTCCTTGCGGCCTGCCTTTTATCGCGTTCCTCAAGGATCTGGTTGTTGACCCTTTCAAGTCCTTTGCGGGAAGCAACGTTTGAGGAGTCAAAGCCTTCCATTGCCTTATAGCTGGACAAGGCCTGTGTAAGCATGCCCTGTGCCTCATAATTCTTTGCAAGGCTCTTGAAGCCGGAAGTATCATGAGGATTCTGGTCAATGAACTTCTGGTAGAATTCCTCTGCCTTCTTGTAGTCTCCCTTCTGGCTGTGGCGCTTGCCTGCCTCACGATAGAAGTTTGTATATTCAGGTCTTGTAGCCCTGATTTTCTTGAAGCAGCCCATGGCTTTTTTTTCATCACCGGCACAGATGTAGTACTGGCCAAGAAGACTCAATGTATGCACATCATCAGGATCTTTGTTGTAAAGCTCCTGGATCTTTTCTCCGGCCTTTTCAACATCATTGGCTGTAAGAAGAACATGGGCATGAAGTCTTTTTACAGATGGCTCATCAGGTGCTACAACCTCAAGTCTGTCCATGACCTCAAGCGCTTCATCAACCCTGTCGGTTGCTTCATATGCACTGGCAAGGCCAGACAATGCCCTTATATAGTCTGGAGAGATTGAAAGAGCTGCGTTGTATTCATTTTCCGCCTCGTCATAGTTGTCCTGACGGCAATAGACATCACCAAGCTTTGTGTGCATGGCAGCATCCTTAGAGTTTATGAAAAGTGCCTTCTTTACGATTTCGCTGGCTGTCTTTGTCTT
>JAGHUO010000074.1 GCA_018064785.1 Candidatus Treponema equi | reverse complement strand
GTTGCATTACAAGGGCAATGGAATTCATTGAGTCTAAAAGAAAGCATGATTATTTCTGGTCCTTCAAGGCCGATTCAATCGTCAAGGCCATCAACAGCGGTGAATGGCTCATCGACGGCGTTATCTATGAATTCATGGAATACATTCAGCAGCAGGATTTTTCCATTACGGAACTGGACATTGAATTCAACCACATCCTCAAATATATTTCGGCCAAATGCCTTGAATCAAAACCTTACATAAACAAGTTTTCAATGCTTGAAGAAATCTGCAGCATAAGAAATCAGCTTTTTAATTCCATGGAAGAACTTATTGAAGTGGCCAGGTTCAGGATCAAGGAAATGTACAACGAATTCAACAAGTTCAATCTGAGTACAGAAAATCAGGTTTTAAAAAACATCGGGGTTTACATTCTTGAGAACATAGAGAATTCAATCAGCCTTGAAGACATCAGCCGCGACTTTCTCATGAACAAAAAATATCTGAGCACTTTTTTCAAAAAAGAAACGGGTATGAGCTTCATCGATTTTGTTTCCTTTGCAAAAATCGAGAGGGCTAAAATTCTTTTGCGCCGTTCGGGATACAAGGTGAACCAGGTTGCAGCAAAACTTGGTTTTGAAGACGTTGCATATTTCAGCAGACTTTTTAAGGAAAGGACAGGAAAGACTCCTGTGGTTTATTCTAAAGAATAGGAAAAAAGTTGGAATGTGGAATTTTTCATATAAAATCTGACCAAAACCTATAATTACCAGTGCTTCAATCAGGATATTCTTTGGCCATCTTCAAAAAGACGGGGGTCGAAAATGATTGAAGCACTTAAAGAATACAAGGTAGCAGCCATCAACTGCGAGCCTAAGATGTTCGAAAAAGAAAACAATCTTAAAAAGCAGTATGCACTTGTAGAAGAAGCCGCAAAGAACGGAGCAAAACTCATTGCCCTTCCTGAAATGGCAACTACAGGTTACTGCTGGTACGACAGGGAAGAAGTTGAACCTTATGTTGAGCCGATTCCAGGTCCTACTACAGACTTGTTTGGAAACATTGCAAAAAAATATGACTGCTACATTGTAGTCGGCATGCCTGAAGTAAACACAAAGACTGGTGCCTACTATAACAGTGCAGCCCTCATTGGTCCTGACGGTGTTGTCGGAACTCACAGAAAAACTCACGGATACATTTCAGAACCTAAATGGACAAAGCAGGGTGATCTTGACCACGTTGTCTTTGACACTCCCATCGGAAAAATCGGAATGCTCATCTGCATGGACATCCACTTCATTGAGACAGCTCGTCTTGAAGGTGTGCGCGGTGCAGATGTTATCGTCCACATAAGCAACTGGCTTGCAGAAAAAACTCCTGCCCCATACTGGATCAACAGGGCTTATGAAAACGGCTGCTATGTTCTTGAATCAAACAGAATCGGTCTTGAACGCACCGTTGAATTTTCTGGCGGAAGCTGTCTCATCAATCCGGACGGAACACTCCAGAGCTACTGCGACAGCGAAGAGGCAATCGTTTATGGAACTGTAAGTCTTGAAAAAGCACGCGAAAAGAAATTTGAAAACGGAATGGCAAAATTCGAAAGCCGCCGTCCAAAGCAGTATATGGATCTTTTGAGGGATCCATACCTTTGGAATCCATTGGACTTCCATCCGCTTTATGGACATGATCCGCTTCCAAAGGGAAAGAAGAGTCTAGTGACTGTCTGTCAGATGTCACCTTCTGCTGATGTCAAGGCAAACCTTGAGAAGATAATTGCAAAATCGGAAGAGGCAGCAAAGTCAGGAAGCGAACTTGTGGTATTCCCAGAACTTGCCCTTGCCTCAAAGGATTCTCCAGTGACAGAAGGCTGTGCAGAAATCGATGCATTGATTGACTGTTCCATGAAGAACGGAATCTACATCGTGTTCGGTGCTGCAGAACTTGACGGCAGCGAAAAATTCAACAGCGCATTCATGGTAGGTCCGCACGGACTTGAAGGAAAGTACAGGAAAATCCACCTGAGCGAAGAAGACAAAAGCTGGGCAAAGGAAGGAAACCTTGGCTTTGTATACTGCAACATTCCATGCGGAAGAGTTGGCCTCATGATCGGTACAGATGCCTTGATTCCAGAAACAGGAAGAATCCTTGCCCTCAGAGGTTGCGACATTCTTGCAGCTCCTTCAAAGGTAAACTGTCCTGCTCCTTATGGACTCAGGGGAACAAAGGCAGGCCACAACTATCCGATTCCAAAGGGATATTCAACAATACACTGGCATCTGTGGAGGGTTCGCGGTGGAGAAAACAACTGCTACATGCTTTTCGCAAATGCAGTTTCGTCTGAATCATTCGGCAGAAGCGGAATCTTCGGTCCTGATACCTTCAAGTTCCCTCGCGATGAAAGAATCTGCAGTGCAGAAAAAGAAGAAATTGCATCCATGACAGTTGATACAGGCAATTCTCCAGATTCTGTTTATCCGACAAATGTGGTCCGCAGAAAGGATCTTGTTTCAATGAGACAGCCTCTGTGGTACGACCCGCTGGTAATGTAAGGGAGTAAAAAATGGCAAAGAGATATGCAATTACAATAGCAAGAACTTTGGGAAGCGACGGTGGTGAAATTGCACGCCGTGTTGCACAGAAGCTCAACATTCGCTTTATCGACAAGGAACTTTTGAGCATTGCTTCTTCAGAAAGCGGAATCAGCGAAGCTCTGTTCAATGTTATGGACGAGAAGCTGAACAGAAAGATTTTCCGCCAGAGCACTGCCGCCTATCGCGGTGAAGTGTATGCACCGGGTCATGAAGATTTTTTGTCAAACAAAAATCTTTTTGAATATCAGAGCAAGGTCCTTCGTGACATCTACAATCAGGGTGAACCCTTCATTGTTGTGGGACGCGCAGGAAGCTTTATCCTTGATGAATTCCCTAATGTTGTGAAGGTGAATGTAGTAGCCTCGGAACAGTACTGCGTGGAAAACATCATGGACAGAAACTGCATCAGTGAAAGTGAGGCGAGAAAGCTCATAGCAAAGACAAACAAGTACCGCTATGACTTTTTCAAATACTTTACTGGAAAGGAGTGGGGCAATCCGCTGAACTACGATCTGTGCCTTAATTCATCGTCATTGGGAATTGAGAACTGCGTAGAGCTGATTGTTAATTCAGTACAGGCAAAAGGGCTCATTTAGAGGGTCGGTCATCTAAAAGATGATAATAAACAATGAGAGGTAAAATTATGAAGAGAATGACAAAGGTTGCACTTGGTGTTTTGGCAGCTGGCCTTATGGCTTTTACAGGCTGTTCGGGAAAAAAGGCTGCATCTGACAAGATCAAGATTGCAATTCTTACAGACGTTACCGGAGACTTTTCTAGCTACGGTATCCAGGCTTCAATCGGAACAAAGCTTGCTGTTGATGAAATCAATGCTGCAGGCGGTATCAACGGAAAGCAGGTTGAACTCATCCAGTACGATACACAGACAGACAACACAGTTTACCAGGAAATGGCAAGAAAGGTTTGTCTTGAAGACAAGGTGGACATGGTAATCGCAGGTATTTCCAGCGCATCACGCGAAGCAATCCGTCCAATCTTTGAAGAAAACGAAACACTCTATTTCTACAACCAGGAATATGAAGGCGGCGTTGCAAGCCACTATGTTTTCTGCTGCGGTCCAATCCCAGAAATGCAGATCGATCCGACTGTAGACTATCTTATGAAGGATGTATGTCCAGCAGGTGCTAAGGTTTACATCATCGCCGCTGACTACAACTTCGGTCAGATTTCATCACAGTGGGCAAAGAAGGCTGTTGAACGCAACGGTGGTTCTGTAGTAAAGACAGAATTCATCCCTCTTGGTGTAAGCCAGTTCAGCTCAACAATTGCAAACATCAACGCTGCAAAGCCAGACATGATCATCTCTTTCTGTACAGGTGCTGCACACATGTCATTCTACGAACAGTGGTCAAACAGCAAGTTTGCTGAAATCCCAATCGTTACAACATGTGCCCTTGCAATCAACGGTGAACACAAGCTCTTTACACCACCTGCAATGGCTGATGTATATGTTGGTGCTCCATACTACGAAGAAGTTGAAACAGACGCTGCAAAGAAGTTCACTGCAGCACTCAAGTCGGCAAACCCTTCTGTAAAGTACATGGGTTGGGATGCTGAATCTTGCTACACATCAGTTTACCTTTACAAGGCAGCCGTAGAAAAGGCAGGAACAGCAGAAGTTGAAGCAGTAATTTCTGCCCTTGAAAGCGGAGTAAGCTTTGACGGTCCAGGCGGAATGGCAGTTGTTAACGGAAAGGACCACCACACAATCCGTGACATTGCTGTAGGTAAGGTTGAAAAGGATCACACACTTAAAGTAATCAACACTTTCAAGGGTGTTAAATCAAGCTTCATCGAAAGCCTTGGCGTTGACCTTGCAAAAGAAGGAAAGAACGCTAAGAACCTTCAGTACACTCCAGACGGAAACTAAGGTAAGTAAAACATAGGAGAAGAGTTTTATTGAACACAATGGCGTGTTGAATCCAGAATTAATCCAGGGTTTAGCACGCCATTTCACTATCAGGGGGTCGTAAATGGATATAATGATTTCATACCTTTACCAGATTGTAGACAGCTTCAGTTTTCTGATTTTAAGTTCCATCGGACTTGCTGTCATATTCGGAATGATGAACATCATCAACATGGCACATGGTGAATTCATCATGCTTGGTGCCTACATTTTTACAATAAGCGCTCTGGCGGGAATTCCGTTCATCTTGAGCGTACTTATTGCAGTTCTTGGAGTGACGGTTTTTGGCATATTGATCCACAAACTGATCATCTCAAAGCTTCACTCAAGGCCTATGGATTCAATCGTAATCACATACGGAATGAGCCTTGTCATGAAGCAGCTCATACAGATCATCTTCGGTTCTACAATGCCGTCTGTATCAATGCCGCTTGGTTCGGTTACCTTGGGTGGCAATGTTCTTTCAGTGTACAGAATCGTTCTCGTGGTAGTTTCAATAGTAATGCTCGTTGCATTCTACATGTTCTTCAACTACACAAAGTTCGGACTTTATTCACGCGCCACAATGCAGAATGCAGAAGTTGCAAAGGCACTTGGAATCAACACAGGTTTTGAATATTCAATGACCTTTGCCATCGGAGCAGGAATCGCAGGCCTTGCCGGTGCCCTTTATGCACCTGTAATGGCAGTTTCTCCAATACTTGGAGACAGCTTCATCATCCAGGCATTCACAACTGTAGTTGTAGGTGGTGGCAATCCGCTCATCGGAACATTCCTTTCTGGAACAGTTCTTGGCGTCATCAGCGGAATCGTTTCTCTTGAACAGGGACAATTCATCGGAAAGATTGCAATGCTTGTTGCGGCAATCATCTGTATCCGTGTTCTTCCAGGCGGATTCTCTGGTCTTGTTGAAAAAATCCGCAAGGGGGTTTAATTATGAACTTGAAATCAATAAGCCGTTCTTTTAGAAGTGAATCAGAAAACCTGATAGCAGTACTCATGTTTGCTTTCTTCATGATCCTTCCGGCAGCAACATCAGCATATAAAATTCAGATTTATACAAACTTTTTCAACAGCATCCTTCTTTGCTTGAGCATTGTGTTCATCTGGGGATACTGTGGAACATTCAGCTTTGGTCAGGCAGCCTTCTACGGTCTTGGAGCTTACAGCTACGCAATAATTTCCGGCAACATGGGAATCCATTCAATGACTCCTCTGGCTGCCTTAATTGCAATCGGTATCGTCTGGCTCTTTGCCCTGATCCTTGGTTACTTCATGTTCTACGGTGGAGTAAACGATGTTTTCGTAGGTATCCTTACACAGTGTATCACCCTTGCTCTTTCAACTTTCTTTGGACAGACAGCAGGGCCTGAATGGCATGTGGGAAAAATCCTTCTTGGCGGGTACAACGGAATCACAAAGATTTCACCGCTTTACCTTGGAAGCCTTAAGCTCAAGGGAGTTTCACTTTACTACTTCTGTGCAATCGTGGTTTTTGCAGTGGTTCTTGTTTTCAAGATTCTTGAAAAATCAAAGTTCGGCTACACAATGATTGCCGTCAGGGAAAACCGTCAGAGAAGCAGCATGTTCGGTTACAACGTTCCAAAAATTCAGATGATCGTATTCAGCATCGGCGGTGCCATCGCAGCTTTTGCAGGCGTACTCTATGCATCATGGGGTGGATATGTATCTCCTTCTTCAATGAGCATCACACAGGCAACACTTCCTGTAATCCTTGTTGCATCAGGCGGAAAGAAAAGCCCTGTAGCAGCAATGCTCTTTGGATTCATCTACTACTTTGCAAACAACCTTCTTACAGGATCAGGAAGCAGCTATTCACTCCTTATCCTTGGCCTTGCACTTGTAGTTGTAGTCCTCTTTATTCCTCAGGGACTCTTTAAGGCTCTCTTTGGAAAACTTGATGAAAAGATTATGAGGAGATTCTGCCATGAGTGAGATTCAGGAAACAGGAAGAGGGTCAGAAAGACCAGGGTCAGAAAGACCCGTTGTATTGGAAGTTAAAAACATAGCAAAAAGATTCGGTGGAATCACAGCCCTTACAGACTTCAACCTTACTGTCCGCCAGGGAGACATCCACTGCCTTATCGGACCGAACGGTGCGGGAAAGACAACTGTCCTCAAGATAATCATGGGACTTTATCCTCCGTCAGCTGGAAGGGTAGAACTCAACGGTCACAACATTACGGGCATGAAGTCCCACGAAGTCGTTAAGAAGGGCATCTCCATCAAGATGCAGGTTCCGGGAGTCTATCCTGAACTTACCTTGAGGGAAAACATGGTGATTGCCGCACAGAACTTTGTTCCAAAGAAAGATCTTGATGCGGAAATCGACAGGCTCATAAAGCTTGTAAAGATAGACAACCTGGGAAATCCTCTTGTAAAGAACCTTTCCCACGGACAGCAGCAGTGGCTTGAGATTGCTATGGCATTGTCCAGCCACCCTAACATCCTTTTCCTTGATGAACCTGCAGCAGGTCTTGGTCCTGAAGAGACACAGTTTACTGCAGATCTTGTAAAGGAACTGAATGCCCAGGGAATGACAATCCTCTTCATTGAGCACGACATGAATTTTGTCCGCGCAATTGCAAAGCAGGTAACGGTTCTTCATCACGGAAAGAAATTTGCGGAAGGAACCCTTGATGAGATTCTTTCAAATGAAGAAGTAGTCCAGATCTATCTTGGAAAGCAGTAGGAGGCTGATATGCTGAAAGTTACTAACCTGTCATCAGGATATGGCAAGGTACAGATATTGAATGATGTGAATCTTGAAATTGCGGAAGGTGAAATCGTTTCCGTCATCGGTCGTAACGGTGTTGGAAAAAGCACATTCTGCAAGACTGTAATCGGAATTCTTCCAACCATGGAAGGACAGATTATTTTTGACGGAGACAAGGACATTTCAAAGACAAATGCCTACAAAAGGGCAAGGGCTGGAATTGCCTATGTTCCTCAGGGACACGGAATTTTCCCAAAGCTTACAGTTCATGAAAACCTTACAATCGGTGCCCTGATCAATGAAGCCGAGAAGGAAGAAGCCTACGACAGGATCTACAATTACTTTCCACGTCTTGGAGAACGCCGCAACCAGATGGCAGGAACCATGTCGGGTGGAGAACAGGCAATGCTTTCAATTGGACGTGCTTTGGTTAACAAGCCAAAGATCATGATTCTTGACGAGCCGAGCGAAGGTGTTCAGCCGAACATCGTTTACAAGATGGGTGAAATCGTTCAGAAGGTAAGCAGCGACCTGGGTCTTACGTTCATGATGATCGAGCAGCACCTTGGACTCATCCAGCAGGTAAGTCAGAGGGGATATGTAATGGACAAAGGACACATCATTGAACCTTTGACAAAGGAACAGATCAACGACGAATCTTACGTAACAAAGTTCCTTTCCGTATAAAAAATCAGGCAGACTCCGTTTATATGGAACCTGCCTGTTTATATTCCCTGACACGGAGCATCAAACGACCCCTGGTGTTCCGTGTCTCTTTTTTTTACAATGCCTGCCTGTACCTTTCATACAGCAATACGCCTGCTGCGACTGAAACATTCAGGCTGTCGATTTTTCCGCATGTGGGAATGGAAACGATGTTGTCGCACTGTTCTTCAAGAAGACGGCTCATTCCGCTTCCTTCGCTTCCCATGATGATGCAGGTCTTTCTGTCGAACTTGATTTCCTGCAGTGATGTTCCGCCTGCATCTGCACCGTAAACCCAGAAACCGCATTCCTTGAGCATCTGAACCGAACGGACAAGGTTTGAAACCTTGGCGACATTTACCCAGCTTGAAGCACCTGCACTTGTACGGGCGATGATCTCATTGTCCTTTACGTCGCTTGCGCTTCTGTGGTCTGGAATTACAAGGAGGCTTGCACCAAACTGGTCGCAGGAACGGAGTATTGCTCCGACATTGTGAGGGTCGGTTACGCTGTCGAGGACCACAACGGTTGCATTTTCAGGGCAGACCGTAAGCCATTCTTCCAATGCAACGATGTTCTTTGCGTTTTCTTCTTCGCCGTCTACGACAAGGATTATTCCGCGGTGGTCGCGTGACTGAGGCGGAAGGGCTGCACACATTGCATCAAGCTGCTTGCCGTCAACAAGGGAAACTTCAATGCCGCCTTCCTTTGCCATGCCGATGATTTTCTTGATGCGTGGACCCGGTTTTGAATAGTAAACATGAGGAACAATGCCTTCAGGCTTTGAAACGGAATAACGGCGAACCTTTTCCTCAACGCCGTGGAATCCTGTATAGATGTTCTGTGCCATATCTGTACCTTAAAAAAATAGCGCAGCAGAAAGCTACGCCATGTATAAATAATGCTGAAAAAGCAAATCTAAAAACCAGTGGGCCCCAGCTACGGAGATAAGGG
>JAGHUO010000144.1 GCA_018064785.1 Candidatus Treponema equi | reverse complement strand
CAAGCATGCGTTCCGTATATTCCGTATGTTTTATTCCGTCTGCAGGAGCTATGTCCTTGTCATACAGGTAGCCGCTGTAGCACCAGATGCTTTTTTCAGGAAATTTTTCTTTTACTCTTTCCAGGAACGGAGCAAGGAATTCCTGATTTTCCGGCTCAAAAGGTTCGCCGCCAAGGATTGTAAGTCCGCTGATGAAAGGCTGGGCGAGGGCTTCCATCACTTCATTTTCCGTTTCTTCAGTGAATGGCTTTCCATAATCGAAATTCCAGGTGCATGTGTTGAAGCATCCAGGACAATGTACCCTGCAGCCGGAAACAAAAAGAGTAACACGGACACCTTCGCCGTTGGCAATGTCTAATTTTTTAAGTTCACCGTAGTTCATAAAAAAGCCACCCAGATTTTCTGAGTGGCGTAATTATAATGATTTTGACTTGTTTTTTGAAGTGGATTTATCAGTCGATTGAAAATCTGATCACATTCCAGCTGGCAGGTTCCAATGGGACTGTGTATGTTCCGTCTGAAGAATCAAGAAGCTTGGCGTTTTCTGGGTGTACTGCATCCGGGTTTTCCAGTGTGTTTGTTGCCCCAAGGTCGTTTCCGCAAAGTTCGGTACGCATGGTCATCCTTGTTTTTCCAAAGGAGCGAAGGTCGATTTCCGTCTCTGAAATTTCAGTTTTGCTTGTGTTGAGGGCAAAGACCGTGATTTCCTTTGTCTCCTCATCGAAAGTAGATGCAAAAATAACAGCCGGAACTTCACCGTACTTGTCTGTGATTTTATTCTCCGTAGTGACCACAGGCTGGAGTGCTGTTCCGCGGCCATAAAGGCTTATGTCACGGAATGGCCAGTAGATTGACTGGCGGTATGCGCCCTTTCCAGGTTCCGTAAAGATCGGAGCGATTACATTGACAAGCTGGGCAAGACAGGCGGCTTTTACACGGTCACTGTGGTTGAGCAATGTGATGGCAAGACCTCCGAATGCAAGGGCGTCAAGAAGGCTGTAGTGGTCTTCAAGAAGGCGTGGAGCCTTTTCCCATGGATGAGGTTTCTGGTTCTGCTGGTACCAGATGTTCCATTCGTCAAAGGAAAGCATCATGGTCTTATTGCTTCTCTTGTATGCCTTAACGTAATCACAGGTTGCGCAGGATGTCTTTATGAAAGCGTCCATGTCGTAAAAGCTTGCAAGGAAGTCGTCGTCGTTTCCAAAGTTCTCGTAGTATCTGTGGATTGAGATGTAGTCGGCGTAGTCATAGGTATGCTCAAGTACGATTCTGTCCCATTCAGGATAAGTCGGAATGTCCGTTGTGGCGCTTCCGCAGACAACTGTCTTTATGCTGTCGTCGGTCCACTTCATGATTTTCATGGTCTCAAGGGCCTTCTTTCCGTAGTCATGGGCATCCAGGTGGCAGATCTGCCATGGGCCGTCCATTTCGTTTCCTACGCACCAGTACTTGATGTTGTGTGGATCCTTGTGTCCGTTGGCGATTCTAAGGTCGCTCCAATAGGTTCCGCCTGGATAGTTGCAGTATTCAACCATGTCGCCGGCATCCTGTGGAGTTCCTGTTCCCATGTTCACGGCGGCCATTACTCCGGTTCCGGATTTTTTTGCCCAGTCTACGAATTCATCAAGACCAACCTCGTTTGGTTCAATTGTGTGCCATGCGCGGTCAAGTCGTACAGGACGCTTGTCACGTGGTCCGATTCCGTCTTTCCAGTCATAGCCGCTAAGGAAATTTCCACCAGGGTAGCGTACAAGAGCGACCTTAAGGTCCTTTACAAGGTCGATGACATCACGGCGGAATCCCTGTTCGTCGGCAGTTGCGTGTCCAGGTTCATATATTCCGGTATATACAGCACGGCCAAGCTGCTCGATGAATGAGCTGAAGAGGTTGTCGTCTACCTGACCGATTTTGAATTCTTTTACTACTGTGATTTTAGTTTTCATGCCTAGATTATATACCAGGTTTGGGAAAAGTGAAGGGGATAATGCAAATAAAAAAACTCGCCGCGTGAATAAAAACCCCGGCAGGATTCTGTCGGGGTCTCATATAAGTGTCTGATGGCCGTGTACTACAGGTGCAGAACGCGTTCCTGGATTTCCTGAGTACGTCCCTGGTTCCAGTACTGTGTTCCGATGTAACCGCATGTACGGCGTGCAACGTTCATTGTAGTCTGGTCTGTATTTCCACAGTTAGGACATTTCCAAACGAGCTTGCTGTCCGCATCCTTTTCAATCTTGATCTCACCTGTGTATCCACATTTCTGGCAGAAGTCGCTCTTTGTGTTGAGCTCTGCGTACATGATGTTGTTGTAGATGTGCTTGAGGAGCGACATTACAGCAGGAAGATTGTTTTCCATGTTAGGAACTTCAACGTAGCTTACGGCTCCACCTGGAGAAAGTTCCTGGAACTGGCTTTCGAATGTAAGCTTTGTGAATGCGTCGATCTTCTCTGTGACATTTACGTGATAGCTGTTTGTGATGTAGTTCTTGTCTGTTACACCCGCGATGTTTCCAAAACGGCGCTTGAGGCACTTTGCGAATTTGTATGTTGTGCTTTCAAGTGGAGTTCCATATACGGAATAGTCGATGTGCTCTGCTGCCTTCCACTTCTTGCATGCATCGTTGAGGGCGTGCATTATCTCAAGGGCAAATGGCTTTGCTTCCGCATCAGTATGGCTCTTTCCTGTCATGAACTTTACACATTCACAGAGACCTGCGTAGCCAAGGGAAATTGTTGAATATCCGTTGTAAAGGAGCTTGTCGATTACTTCACCTTTCTGGAGGCGTGCAAGGGCACCGTTCTGCCAAAGGATAGGAGCTGCGTCCGACTTTGTTCCAAGAAGGCGGTTGTGGCGGATTCTGAGGGCTCTATGGCACAGTTCAAGGCGTTCATCCATGATTTCCCAGAACTTTGCCTTGTCGCCGCCGGAAGAACATGCGATGTCAACGAGATTGAGTGTAACGACACCCTGGTTGAATCTTCCGTAGAACTTTGGCTTGCCTGTTTCGTCGCGGTAAACTGTAAGGAATGAACGGCATCCCATACAAGGGTAGCAGTTGCCTTCCTTGAGTTCGAACATCTTCTTTTCAGAGATATAATCCGGAACCATGCGGCGTGCAGTACATTTTGCTGCAAGTTCAGTAAGGTAGTAGTAAGGCTGTCCCTGGTCAACGTTGTCTTCTTCAAGAACGTAGATGAGTTTTGGGAAAGCCGGAGTGATCCATGCTCCCTTTTCGTTCTTTACGCCCTGATAACGCTGCTTGAGTACTTCTTCTATGATAAGGGCAAGATCTGCCTTTTCCTGTTCATTTCTTGCTTCGTTAAGGTACATGAAGACTGTGACAAATGGAGCCTGTCCGTTTGTTGTCATCAAGGTGATGACCTGGTACTGGATTGTCTGTACACCGCGTTTGATTTCATCCTTTACGCGCTGGTCTACCATGTAGTTGAACTGCTCTGTTGTTACATTGAGGCCAGTCTTCTGGATCATCTCGGTTGTTTCCTGGGTGATCTTCTTGCGGCTTACGTCTACAAATGGAGCAAGGTGGGCCAATGTGATGCTCTGTCCGCCGTACTGGCATGAGGCAACCTGTGCGATGATCTGTGTAGCGATGTTACATGCTGTGCTGAATGAATGTGGGCGGTCAATCTTTGTTCCGCTGATTACTGTACCGTTCTGGAGCATGTCCTCAAGGTTGACAAGGTCACAGTTGTGCATGTGCTGTGCAAAATAGTCGGAATCGTGGAAGTGGATGATTCCGTCGTCGTGTGCCTTTGAGATATCCGGATCCAGAAGGAAACGGCGTGTAATGTCCTTGGAAACTTCGCCAGCCATGTAGTCACGCTGAACGGAAACAACAGTAGGGTTCTTGTTGGAATTTTCCTGCTTTACTTCCTCGTTGTTTTCCTCAAGAAGGCTCATGATCTGCTGGTCGGTTGTGTTTTCCTTTCTCATGAGCTGGTGGCGGTAACGATATGTGATGTAGAGTTTTGCTACGTCAAAGGCATTGTTCTGCATGATTCCGTTTTCAACGAGATCCTGGATGTCTTCAACGTTAAGGGCATGGCCGGAATTGTGGCATTCGATTTCGATATCATCAACGATAGACTCGATCTGTGCTTCTGTAAGACGCTTAGACTCAATTACCTGTTCGTTGGCCTTCTTTACAGCGCTGGCGATCTTGTTGCGGTCATAAACTACTTCAGCACCGCTTCGTTTGATGATTTTCATACTTTTTCCCCTCTCGAATTTGCAACAATTTGTCAGTATATGCGGCAAACTCTACTTTTTTCACTAAAATTCGCTATATATAGCGGTTTAAGTTTCACTAGTATACTAGCGATAGTGTCATAAGTCAACAAATGGGCGTTAGTCTTTCCCAGATGCAAAATCCCATATTTTTGGCGGATAACATTGATTTTAGGTGACAGATTTCTAAAAAAAAATTTGTGCCTTATTTTAAGGGACTGAGGCCTAAAATAAGGTTACAAAAGTGAATAAATTTACAAAAAAAACAGTAAAAAAATCATTTTTGAGGAAAATTATCATATTCCATGGGGCCACTAAGGTACAGATTACTGGTGGCAGCCGTAGGTTTCCCCCATTTTCCTGATTTCCGCCTTTATGTCTTCTATCAATTCCGGCGGCTCAAGCACCTTCACCATGCTTCCGTAGCTAAGTACTATGCGGGTTATGTCCTTGAGCTGGGATGTTGTCAGGCGGACTTCAAGATTTCCGCCTTCAAGCTCAACAAATGATTCCGTATGGTGCCATTTTCTTTCCTTTGCGTGCTGTGCAAGCTGTTTGTCAAAGACCATCCTGACCTTGTAATAGGAATCTGTGGCCCAGACACCCATCTCAGGGTCGATGTGCTTGTCTATCCTGAAGTCCGCGGGAATGGTGAATCTTTCTCCCGTAGGTTCGATGTTGCTTATGCGTGCAAAGGCAAAGGTCCTTATGGCAGTGCGTTCTCCGTTTTTGCATCCCATGACGTACCAGTCGCCGTTCTGGCTCAGTATTATGCGGTATGGATCGATGGTGTATTTCTGGGGATGGTCGCTGCCGTTCTTTGAATAGCTGAAGGAGAATGTCATGTGGTTCTGGACGCAGTCTATGATGCTGTTGAAGATTCCTTCCTTTATGACAGCCGTAGGACCGGTGATCACGTGGATGTACTGGGCGATCCTTGACTTGTCGTAGCGGTCACCGTCCGGCATGAACTGGGACATCTTGTCAAAGAGGCTGGCTATGTCATGTTCCACGGGAGTGCTTTTGTGGACTTTCATAAGGCTCTGGAGGAGACCAAGACCTACCATTTCTCCCGGGGTCAGGTTGATCTTGTCGGACCAGAAGTTTTTGTCCTCAAGGTAGTATCCGCCACCAAACCTGTTCATGTCGGCCTTGATTCCGGCTCCCATGTCGTTTAGTTCCTTTATGTACCTGTAGATGGTCACCTTTGAAAGGTTGATCTGCGCGTCTGTCCTGAATTTTTCCACCAGAAGGTCCGCGTTGGGGTAGTCCAGGGTGCGTATGAACGAAACAAGCATCTTAAGGCGGTTGTTTTTGTTGTCTCTCATAGAAATTTCTCCATTTTTTCAGGCGGAATCACAGGGTCACTCATTAATTGATAGCCCCTTCGTAGTAATATTAACACTGTAAGTTGCATAAAGCAAGAAGAAAGGAGCGAACATGAACGAATTCAACCCATTTGAAAACTATCTCAGAAGCCTTGACAGATATGCCTTCATTGCCGCCGATGAGGAAAGAGAGATGATAATAAGGGCTCAGTCCGGCAGCAAAAAGGACAGCGACCGCCTTGTGCAGTCCAACCTGCGTTTTGTCATTGACCAGGCAAAAAAGATGAAAAGATACAATGTGGATTTCGAGGATCTTGTAAGCGCCGGAAACCTTGGCCTTGTAAAGGCAGTCCAGAGGTTTGACCTTTCAAGAAAAGTCCGCTTCATCACCTATGCGGCTTTCTGGGTCTATGCGGAAATGATGGAGGAAATATACGGCTCCTCAATGATCCGCCTTCCACACAACTGCAATGTGGCCATGGCAAAGATAAAGTCCATTGATTCAAAGCTTCCAAAGGGCATGGGAGATGAGGAGCGTTGTGCCTATATCGCCCAGAGACTCAAGATGAAGGAATCTTCCATAAAGGCGCTTCTGTACTGTGCCCGTGATGTGGCAAGCCTGGATGCGCAGATTGCTGAAGATGATGAGTGCAATCTTTACGGCGTCATAGGAGATTCCGTCTATGATCCTGTAGAGGAGATGGAACGTAAGGATGTCATCGACCATGTCTCAAGATTCATGGGTTGTCTTAGTGACGAGGAGAGGAAAGTCATCGAAAAGCATTATGGCTTCAATGGCGTGATTCCTATGACATACAGTGAGATCGCAAGGTCTTGGAAAGGCGGAATTTCCAGGGAAGGAATCAGGCAGAAGGAACTGAAGGCTATGAAAAGAATGCAGGAAAAGATGCATGCCGAATGTTTTGAGACATACCTTGATGTTGCGGTTTAGCCATTGAACTAATCTCAGTTTTATAGGATAATTTTTCTATACCTTAAAATAAAGAGATCAGTTTATGAAAAAAGTCCTAACAGCATTTTTTACAGCCGTGGTTATGGCAGGTGCAGGCCATGCCATGGATTTCAGTGTCGACGTCAATCCTGGAATGGTGTTCCCATCGGGAAAGTGCGCGGATACTTTGAAAGGTCCTGCTGCCGGTGCGGATCTTGCCTTCAACTTCCATATCCTTGACAGGTTTACGGTTGGTCCTGAATTTGGTTTCGACTACATCATCAAGGATGGAGATCCTTCTTACGTAATGGACTTCGCTCCAGGTGTCAAGATGGGTATGTACATGTATCCATGGGGACAGTTTGGTTTTGGAGTAAATGCTGCTGCGGGTATTCATTTTGCAAGCTATGATTATCCTGGAGAAAAGAATGCTTCGGGTACTGGATACAAGGAAGGTCGTGAACCTGCAGGTCTTTCTGTATGCAATCCATATATAAGGGCGGAAGTAAGTGCAAATTACCGCCTCAATTCAAGTCTTTCCGTAGGTCTCCGTGGTGGCTATGTCATTGATTTCTTCGACGGCCATGACTTTGATGATGGATTCTCGCCTTTCATGGCAGGTCCTGAACTTGGAGTAGGCATCAGATATTCCTTCAGCAATGTAAAGCCAGAAAACAGAGTAGAAGCTGAAACAGTGCAGGATGCTCCGGTATTCCCTGTCCTCATGAGCATCTACAAGGATGTTGAATTCGGTTCTATTACAGTATCAAACATGGAAGGCGTCGAAATCAAGAATGTCAGGGTCTACTTCAAGGCTGCTCCATATACATCTTCAACATATTTCTGTGGAAAGGCCAAAAGAATCCCTAAGGGAAAGACATACACCTTCCCGTTGAAGGCGGAATTCAGCAAGGAACTTGCAAAGTTTGCTGATGACGGTTCCTTCCCTGGTGAGATCACAGTAAAGTACAACTACATGGGTGATGAACGTACAATCACAAGATCAACACTCGTGACGACATACAACAGAAACGCAATGAACTGGAGCGATCCTAATGGACTTGCCGCTTTTGTATGTCCTACCGACGAGACTGTCCTTGAGCTGGCAAAGCATGCCGGTTCCATTGCAAAGAGCAACCAGCGTACTGGTTTCAACTCAAAGCTTCAGTCGGCAATCTACATGGCGGAACTTTTCAACACATTGGGACTTTCCCGTGTCACCGACAAGGCAACACCATATTCTTCAATGCACCTGAATACATCAAAGAATGACTCGATCCAGTATCCGTTCCAGACATTCCAGTACATGAGCGGAGACAGCGATGAACTTGCCATTGTTCTTGCTTCGCTTCTTCAGGCAGTTTCAGTTGACTGTGCCCTCATTCCTCTTAACAACGACATGATCGTCGCAGTTGAGCTTGGAATGACATCAAAGGCTGTTGGAGCCATCTTTGAGAATCCAGACCTGCTTGTCCTTATTGGTGACGAATATTATCTGCCACTTTCCATCAACAGCATCGGAAAGGGATTCAATGAATCATGGAAGGCTGCCGCTGCTTCCCTAAAGCAGGAAATGGCAAAGAAGATTCCGGATTTCGTAGTACTCAAGGATGCATGGCAGATTTTCCCTTCTCTTGAAATGAGCGCAAGGAGAAATGTTGTAAAGCCATCAGCCTCAACTCTTGTCGCAAGAGGATCAAGGGAACTTGAGACATTCATGGCAGAAAATCTCAGACCTAAGATCAAGACATACGAGGCTCTCGTTTCTTCAGGAAAGGCCAAGGATGAGGACAGAATTTCCCTTGGACTTCTTTATGTCCGCACGGGTGAGATAAATTCCGCATCCATCGTTTTCAAAAACCTGGCTGACAAGGGAAACATCTCCGCAATGAACAATCTTGCAAACATCTACATTCTCCAGAAAGATTATGCTTCTGCAGAAAAGTGGTATAAGCAGGTTCTTGAAAATGACAAGGACAATTCAGTAGCCAAGAATGGACTGGACCGTATAGCAAATGAAAAATAGAATTACTCGTTTCCTTGCTTTCTGTGCTGTACTTCTTTGTAGTTTACCGTCGTTTTCCCAAAGTGGTGTTGAGGAAGAGAAGCCATGGCAGCTCATCTTCAACGCCGACTTCTTCTACGATGTTCCTGTGCAGGATGGGTCTGGAAAGGAGATAATGGGAGAACTTGATTATGGTTATGGTGTCGGTGGTGGAGTCGAAATCAGACCATGGAAATATCTTGGAATTCCTTTTGGCGTTGAATACCACAAGTTCAAGGTTGTGGATGATATCGTTGAAGGTTACGACACCATTACCGGAAAGATAGGAGTAGGTGCAAGAATTCCTCTGCGTGGAGCCCTTTCCCTCAATGCAGATCTTTATGGCGGTCTTTTTTCCACAAGCCATGGGTCGATTTCCTACAGTGGAATCGATTACGGGGCAAGAGTTTCCTTCAGATATAATTTTACACCGTCATTCGGCATAGGTCTTGGCTCCGGTTATTCCGCATATAAGCATGATGATTTTCCAATGGGATACGTTCCACTCAGCGCTGGAGTTTCATTCAACCTTACTGAATTCCAGTCCACAGAGCAGCGTGTAACATGTGACCTGGGAAGCCTTGATCCTGTATTCCCGGCTCTCTGGGCATGGTACGACAAAAATGGTTTTGGTAACGTGATCATCGAAAACAAGGAAGCGGAAGACATCACGAACGTCCGCGTATTCTTCCTTCATGAGAAGTTCACAAGCGGTGAAAAGAACTGCGGCAAGATCGCCCGTATCGCTCCAGGAAAGACAGGTGTAATCGATCTCAAGGCTCGCTTCAATCCTTCGATCCTTACAAACAACGAACAGTCAAACACAATGGCAAAGATCAGGCTTGAATACTATCGTCTAGGAAAGCAGTTCTCTGTGGAACAGACCGTAAGCGTTCCTGTATATACACCGAACAACATGGCATGGAAAGACGACCGCATGGCAGCTGTTTTTGTCAGCCGCAACAATTCTGTCACTGTTGAGTTTGCTAAATATGTGGCTTCCTGCGTGCGTCCTCTTCTCAACAGCAAGCAGAACGAGAACCTGCAGTTTGCAAAGGCCCTTTTTGGCGCTCTCAGCGAATATGGCCTGCGTTACATCATTGACGTGAACAGTTCCTTTGCCGCAAAGAACGGTTCGGATGAAATAGACTCCCTCAATTTCCCTCACCAGACACTGCAGTTCAAGGCCGGTGACTGTGATGACCTTTCAATACTTTATTGTTCACTTCTTGAATCAATCGGAATTGAAAGCGCATTCATTACAGTTCCAGGGCATATTTTTGCTGCCGTAAGTCTTGATATGAGCGAGGAAGAAGGCCGCAAGGTATATTCCGAGGATGAGGCTGTGTTCTATGACGGAAAGACTTGGATTCCTGTTGAAGTCACAATGACCCAGGATAGTTTTGCCGCAGCCCGAAAGTATGGAATGAATGAGTGGAACAAATATGCCGCCCAGGATCAGTCAAAGATATATCCAATGCACAGAAACTGGGATGAGTTTGGATCTGTAAACGTATCTACGGAAGGCTTCTCCGTGAAGCTTCCTGCCCGTGAGCGCATCCAGGCAAGGTTCCAGAACTAGAACAGCATTGTTAAATAGAAAATCCCGCTTGTTTTTCTCAAAGCAAGCGGGATTTTTTTATCTTGAAATTTTCGCGAATTTCCGTTATAGTGTCTGCATAAAAAATTTTTAGGTTTGGTATATTTTCTCTGTCGTTGCGGGTGGGCTTCGACAGTTTTTTTGTTTTAAACCCTTTCCTTTTCTATCAATCTCAGGAATGCGTCCACATATTTTGGGTCGAATTGAGTTCCCTTGTTTTCCGTAAGTTCAGCTATGATTTTTTCTCTTGAAAAACCTTTTCGGTAGTTTCGTTCTGTGTTCATTGTATCATAGCTGTCTGCCACAGCGACGATTCTTGCCGTGTCTGGAATGAAATCTCCAGAAAGGTGTTCCGGAAATCCGGTGCCATCATAGCGCTCGTGGTGGTATAGGGCGGTCTGGCATGCTTCCGGAATTGAAGACAAAGATTTCAGGAGCTCATAACCTTTCATAGTATGTGCTCTTGTGATGCGGAATTCTTCCATGGTCAGAGGTTCCGTCTTTGACATGATTGAATCCGCTATGGAAATTTTCCCACAGTCATGTAGCAGTCCGCAGTAAAATACTTTCTGGCAGAATTCATCGTCATGTCCTGCTTCTTTTGCGATCATTCTTGAATAGGAAGCGACTCTTTCGGAATGTCCTCCGGTATATATGTCCTTGGCGTCTATGAATTTTGTGAATACCGTCATGACCTGTTCAATGGTCTTCTTGTTCTGCTCCCGGTCACGAAGTTTTGCGATCTTGAATACTCTGACCCTAATCTGGACCGCAAGAATAAGCAGCCAGACAAGCATAAGGAAAGACAGGACATAGAGCATCGCATTGTCGATGGTGGCATCCTGCATATGGTATTTGATATATGAATCAGCAAAATCAAAATCCATGGTCATAGGTTCAGTCTCATTTTTGTAGAAGATGAAACCTACAAGGCTGCTGTGATATTCGCTGTTGCTGTAACCCGGAATGAAATTTTCTGAATAAAGATCCACATCAGGATAGTAGATGACCTTGTCGCCTGGATTAAGATAGATCAGAAGAGGTTTCTTTGGGGCACAGAATTTTTTGACAACGAGTTTTTTTGTCTCTTCGTAAGTCTTGTCCTTGAGTGTGACAGGTGGCTGTATGTAAAGTTTTCCTTTGGTTGTCTGATGAATTTCAACGCTTCCATTCCAGCAGCTGCTCAGATAGCATGGCTGTTTGATCTTCAGCACCATCTGCCAGTCTGAAATGTTATGTGTGCTGCGGTTGAAAACACGTGATTCATAGACTGTTCCGTGCATGATAGGGTGGTTAGGAATATTGAGCATCCAGTGGTCGTCCGAATTACGAGGATAGATGTCGTAGAACAGTCTAGACGATTCAACACTCATCGACTGGGTCTGGTCGGAAAAGACGAACACCTTGAAGAGGAAAATCAATGCTATAAATGAAACAGCCATTGCAATGTAATGGACTTTTTCTTTTTTTGAAAACTTCACCATTTAAATATATAGTAAAAAAACTGAAATTTCAATTTTACCTATCCTAGCGGATTATGATATTACCTTCTGCAGGGAACGAGCCTTCAATGTAATACATTCTGTATTCAGTTTTAGGAACCTGCCTTAGAGAAAGATAAATTGTATATTCTCCAGGAATATCAAAGCTAAGATTTTCTTTTGTGAGCGAGAATTTTTCTTCGGATGCCTTTATTCCGGTTATGTCACCTTTAGCCATGGTTTCTCCGGTTTCAGGATCTGTAAGCACGTAGGAAACAACAATCTCGCTGCAGTCCTTTGAATTGATCTGAGAAATACCATCGGTAGGATTATTGATGGTGTCTTCTGTCTGCAAAAGTCCAAAGGTGACTGTGATTTCAGGAATTTCATCGCTGAGCTCACGGGTTGTGATGGTCAGAGTTGTTGGCTTCATGACCTTTTTGATCAAAAACTCATGGGAGAATTCTTCATCATTGGCGGTAGTGATTTTTGCTGTCGCAGGACCAAGACCAGACCAGTTGCCTTCAGAAATCTCTACACTGGAAATAGTCTGTTCGACACCATCTCTTACAACGCGGAAAAGGTTTTCATAAGAATCTGTCTGGGTTCCTGTGATATAGCAAAGCTCGCCATTGTCTTCCATGACATTTGCATCGACTTTTCTAAGACCTATGTATTCAGGCGAGTCATAGTCATATTTTGGTTCAACATCATCACCTTGGTCATCCTTGTCTCCGTCTTCTGGAGTCTGGATTTCTTCTGTTTTATCATCCTTATTGTCGTCAGTATCAACGATAACGTCATCCTTCTTGTTATTGTCGTCATCAACAATGACATCATCGGTTTTCTCTTCATCATCAGTGATGATTTCGTCTTTCTCGCCGGAATTATTGTCTTCCGGTACAGTCTGTTTTACTGGATATAGTGTGATTGTGACTTCTGTAGGATCGCCGCTTTTGACATCGATGTTTTCTTTTTTTCCTTCACATAGTTTAATGCTTTCTCCGCTTGCATCGTCGATTCCATAACCGTCGATGGACAAAGAATAGATGCCAAACACAAGGGAATCAAAGAAAATAGTTTCTCCTGGCCCAGCTTCCAAAGTTCCTGGAGTTGGACCTGCGAGATTGATTTCGAAGAATTTGATGCCTGAATCTGAAAGGCCACGTGTAGCATTTTTTTCTGCAGGAAGTGTTATGGATACGGAACCGGCAGGGTCCTGATTTAGTGAACAGGAAGCCATAAACAAAGAAACAAAAAGAAACAAAAAGAAAAATTTCCTCATAAACTACCTCTTGTCATCTAATTATAATACCTATAACACATAAAAACAGGATATAACATCTATATTCTAAATAAAAAAGAGGCTGCACCGCTTCTGCGATACAGCCTTGCTTTGTCATCTATGAAGATGAATTACATGTTCTTTACTTTTTCAAGGCGAGCACGAGCCTTAGCGTCTGTTTCTTCCTTTGCCTTCTTGAGCTTTTCAGTAACTGTTTCCATGTTGTTTACCATGTATACAGGCTGGAGTGTAGCATCAAGAACATCGCGCCAGAGTGAGCTTTCTGGGTCAACTGTGTTGCGGCTGAGTGTAGCCATGCTGATTGGAAGGTGAACATACTTGTCGTGAACAAGACCGATAACGATCTTTGTCTTTCCTGCCATAGCAGCGTGAACAGCGTAGTTACCAAGGCGTTCACAGTACATGCTGTCGTTTGCGTTTGTAACTGCGGCACGAACTTCGTATGAAGGATCGATGTACTTAAGGTTGATTTCTGTCTTCTTTTCCTTGAAGTAAGCGTTGATCTTGTCGCGGAGGAATGTACCGATGTCTGCAAGCTTCTTGTTTCCTGAAGCGTCTGTCTGACCTGTTGCTTCAAGAAGATCCTGACCTGCACCTTCTGCTACAACGATAACTGCATGACCGCGTCTCTTGAGGCGTTCTTCAAGGTGAGCAAGGAGACCGTTTGGTCCGTCAAGTTCAAATGGAACTTCTGGAATGAGACAGAAGTTTGTTTCGTGGCTTGCGATTGCTGTACATGCAGCGATGAATCCTGATTCACGGCCCATGAGCTTAACAAGACCGATACCGCCGATCTGTGAGTGTGCTTCCATGTGAACAGAAGCAACAGCCTTTGTACCCTGCTGAACTGCTGTTTCGAAACCGAATGAGCGGTCGATGAACTGAAGGTCGTTGTCAACTGTCTTTGGAATACCAACAACAGCGATGTCGAGGCCGCGGCGCTGAACTTCGTTTGCGATATCCAATGAACCGCGCTGTGTTCCGTCACCACCGATGATGAACATCATGTTGATTCCCATCTTAACTATAGAGTCAACGATTTCTGAAGTTCTGTCTCCACCACCGCGTGATGTACCGAGGTATGTTCCACCGATCTTGTGGATTTCGTCGATGTTGTCTGGGTTAAGGTCTACTGGTTCGAATCCGTTTGACTCAAAGAATCCCTGGTAACCGAACTTGATTCCCTTGATGCGGCGAACACCGTAGCGGTTCCAGAGTGTGCGAACTACAGCACGGATAACATCGTTGAGACCTGGGCAGAGACCACCACAAGTACAGATACCTGCTGTAACGTGTTCTGGATTGAAATAGATGTATTCGCGTGGACCAGCCTTTTCGAGGTGGTTAGCTTCTGGAGTAATTGCTTCTGGTTTTTCGTCATAAGAATTTACAACACGGCGGACATAAGCATCATCACGAACAAATGTAGCACGGAAGTCACCGTGGTGCTGTGAAAGTTCGATTGGAGACTTGATCTTGCATTCTCCAAGATTTGTAACTGAAAAGTCGTATTCTAATCCTGCCATAGGAAACCTCAAAAGTTAAAA
>JAGHUO010000019.1 GCA_018064785.1 Candidatus Treponema equi | reverse complement strand
ACGCTTGAAACAAGTGTGAATGTATATCCGAATAGGCCCATGAGACCACAAGTCATTGCTGTTGACATGAGAACTGTCGAAAGCGGAAGAAGTGTTCCGGTTACGGACTTGAAGCTCAAGTAGAGCGATGCAAGAACAACAACTACTACCAATGGAATGAGCTTTACAAGGTCAGAAAGCATGAAATCCCTTGAGCTTTCTGAAAGAACAGGTTCACCAACAAGCTTCATGATGAGGTTGTGTCCCTTGATTTCTTCCTGGGCGATTGCTCTGATGTCTTCAAGGACTCTCTGCTGTCTTACTGAATCCGGCTTGAGGGCGCGGTTGAGTTTCTTCCAGTGTGACTTTGCGGCTTTTGCTGCAGCCTTTGTCTCATCAGATGGATTTGTCTTTGCTTCTTCAGCTGCGGCGTCATAGGCTGCCTTTGCTTCGTCTACTGCCTGCATTTCTTCGCTGACAGTTGTAAGGCTGATCATGAACTGTGTTGCTGTGTTGTCATCGTTGATGATTACACGGTTGTACATGTCTGACCATTCTGTGAGACGTGATGCAAGCTGCATGATGTCTTCAGGACTGCCTGTGTATGTGTCAGGAATAAGCTGTGTAGCAGAGATTGCTCCTGTCTCGTCTGCACATACATAGTCGATGTGTGTGAGAGAATCAAGAGATTCAACGTCCTTGAGTGTAAGGACACGGTCGGTGATCTTTCTTACAACATCGATATATTCAGGAGTAAGGATTGTTCCGTCCTTTGCTTCCAATGTGAGACCGATGGCAAGCATGCTTCCGAATGTATCTTCTGTCTCTATGAGGCGCTGGTAAGAAGCGTCTTTCTGTGGGAAGAACATACGGGTCGAGTTGTCAAGTGTAAGATCCTTGATGAATACAGATGTACCCAAAGTAAGCGCAATACATGATGCGATTATGATCCATGGGTGCTTGAAAAAAGTTTTTAAGAATTTCATATTCTGTTCCCCTAATATGCTGCTAATTATATAACAGTATTTTTTTATAACCACGATATATGGCAAAATTTCCACCCTATGGGAGAAACTTGTCATTTTATAGGTTTAAGCGTTCAAAAACTTAAACCTATTGACATAAATATAATCAAAAAAAAAATAAAATCAAGTAGTTTTGCAAAAAAAATGTTAAAAAGTTTAATAAATTAAACGCTTAAACTTATTGACAAATAAAAAATTGTGGTTTATCCTTGTTTTTTAAGGAGAATTCGGAGGTTGAAATGAATATCTCAGAAAATGACCGTAATCTCTTGCATGAACTCTTCAACAAATGTGGTCCACTTTTCATAGCCCTGGGTGACGAAGTACGTCAAAAGCTGATCCTGGATATATTGGATGCAGGAGAGGGTGGTATCAATGTCATGACATTGGCTGCCGGTTCTAAGCTTTCCCGTCCTGCCATTTCCCATCATCTGAAGATCCTTAAGGATTCCGGTGTTCTTGCGGCAGAGAAAGAAGGAACTCAGGTGTTCTATAGAATTGCAGTCCACAAGAAGTTTGCTGAAGTTGAAAGTCTTATCCAGTCTACAATAGATATAATAGAAAAAGTTAACAAAAAAGAGGGTAAATGATCCTTAAAAAAGGCTGAACCATGCAAGTTCAGCCTTCTTTTTATTCCGCCTGGGAAACGATTTCTATGCCGGCGCTTGCTCCGATTCTTGTGGCTCCCGCCTTGATCATTGCCATGGCTTCCTCATAGCTGTGGATTCCGCCTGATGCCTTTACTCCCATGTCTGGACCTACGGTTTTTCTCATAAGTTCAACCGCATGTACTGTGGCTCCGTTTGGTTTTGCGCTGTAGAAGCCTGTGGATGTCTTTACGAAATCAAATCCTGCTTCCTTTGCGCATTTGCAGCTTTCCACTATTTCTTCGTCTGTAAGGCAGCATGTTTCAAGGATAAGCTTTGTAAGTACCGCTCCGCCATCCTCGCGGAACATGGAGGCTTCCTTTACTCCTTTTACGATGAATGTGAGCTGTGCCTTAAGTTCTGTCCATTTATGGGCCTTTACGAGACCAAGATCGATGACGAAATCAAGTTCATCTGCTCCAAGATCTATGGCGATGTCGGCCTGTGTCTGCTTTGTTTCGATTCCGCCTGCTCCAAGTGGAAAATCGATTACGGTACATACCTTTGTGGAAGTTCCGGCAAGAAGTTCCTTAGCTTTCTTTATGTAGACAGGATTGATGCATACGCTTGCAAACCCATAATCCTTGGATTTGTTTACGAAAGCAATAAGTTCTTCTTCTGTCGCTGTAGGTGCAAGAAGTGTCTGGTCGATGTAGGCTGCTGTTTCTGTCTTTGTCATTTTACGCTCCAAATCAATTTGTTGTTTTCCATTGCGCTTGTTATCTTTCCTTCATTTTCCATGCTGGTAAGATATGATCGCAAGGTTGTCATTATAAGGTAGTAATTTACTTTCTTGAGGCTCAGCGCGCAGTAGTTTGCTGCTCCTTCAAGAATCCGGTCAATTTCTGTTGCTCCGCCTGCAATGAGTTTCTTTATCAGTTCCTCAAACTGCAACGTGATCATGATGTTGTGTTCCGCCACAGACTGAACTGTTTCCCTGTCGCATGTTTCTCCATGGGCCGGAGAATAGAAATCAGCGTCGGTTGCTTCTATTTTTTCTATTGAATGTCTGAAATCCGCCGGGTGCATGATGAAAGGGATCCATATTTTTTTCAGCATCTTTATGCCAAAGAATCCGTCGCCAAGGAAAAAAGTTTTCTTTCCGTCTGCCTTGTCTGTAACCAGAAATCCCGTCATGCCCTGGTAGTGCCCCGGAAGATCGATTGTTTCAACCGTGGCATCTCCAAGATCCGTCATGTCCTTTTCTTCCAGGCGGAATTCCGTATGCACGGCGCATGGCATGAGGAATTCCTTTGCGGACATTTCACGGCTTGCGTTTCCCCCGGAATAGACGATGGACACTGCCTGTGGAATCTCAAGGAATCCTGCCGTTATCTTGCCTGCGTAGATCTTTGCCTGTGTGTGGTCAAGGATGAAGGGTGCTCCGCCTGTATGGTCTGTATGGGCATGGGTAAGAAAAATCCCTGCGATTTTCTTTCCTGGGTAAAGCTGGGCGAGGGCTGCTATTATGGATTTTCCATCTTCTTCAGAACCGCCTGCCTCCACAAGGTATAGACCGTCAGAGGTGTTTATGACACCTACATTGGTCGATGCCAGAAAGAGACCTACATTGGTCGAGAGCTGCTGGTATTTGTCCTTTTCAATTGCCATTTATTCAATCCAAAAAAAAACTGCCATTCCTCAGAAAGATCAGTGGAATGACAGTCTGTAAAGTCAGGAAATCAATTATTTCTTGAGTGCAACGATAGACTTCACTGTGAAGTCACAGTTTCTTTCGTTGATTGTGAACTGCTTTGTCTCACCGTTCTTCATGTCGAGAAGTTCATTTCCCAATGGAGAAAGGTATGAGATGATTCCTTCTTCTACATTTGATTCCCATGGTCCAAGGATTGTGTACTTTACTTCCTTGTTTGCGATGTTGTCCTGGAGTGTGACAACTGTACCGAAAGAAACGATAGAAGAAGATGCTGTCGATGGATCGAATACAACTGCGCGTGAGAGTTCTTCCTTGAGCTTTGAAAGCTGCTGGTTGAGCTTGCTCTGGGCTTCGCGTGCAGAAATGTATTCAGCATTTTCCTTAAGGTCTCCCTTTTCCTTTGCTTCTGCGATTTCAGCGGCAACCTTAGGCAGCTGAACCTTTTCGATGTCTTCTTCGAGAGCTCTCTTTTCTGCAAGCTTTTCTGCAGTAACAAGGAGTCCTGTTGGTGCATCGTGCTTGATTTCTGCTTCCTGGAACTTGAAGTTTGGATCCTTGCTGAGGATTCCGTTTCTGAGCTGTGTCTTGAACGATGGGTCAAGGGCAGTAACGTCGTTGACGATTGTGTACATGCGGCTCATTGTCTCAGTTGTGCCTGCGAGCATGTAGTCAAGCATTGTATTCTTTGTTGTGTCTCCGCACTTTCTTGCAAAGAGGAGGATTGTAGAAGCCTTTACGGTCTTCTTGTTTTCTGTTGTATTTACGTGGTTGTCGATCTCCTTGTAACAGGTAGAAACGATGTTCACGAGAGTAACAAGCTGCTTTTCTTCTGGAATTGCTGCTGCCTTGAACCATTCTTCATCAAGACATTCTGCGATGAAGTAAACTACTGCGTTTCTGTTTGTGCGGTAGTCGTTGAAACAGTCCTGGATAAGGCGAACGACCTTGTCCTGCTTTCCAGCTTCCACGATTTCTGCAAGAAGCTTCTTGTCGAGAACGCTAGGGAAGAGGCGGATATATTCATCATCCCACTTTATGAGCTGCTTGATGTTTGCGATGAAAGCCTTCTTGAGGTTTGTGTTCTTTGAATCCTTGAGCTTTGTGTACATTTCAGCTGGCTTTTCGATCTCACCATAGAGCTTGTCGAATGTGAAGCTTGCTGGGTTTTCGAGGGCTGTTACTCTCTTCTTGATTTCCTGTACGACAAGGTAAGATGCCACTGTCTGCTCGTTCACTGTGTTTACAGCCTTGAGGTAGCCTGCGAAGTATGTGAACATTTCAGAGAACTGTTCGTCTGAAGGATCGTCGATTTCTGCAAGGTAGCGTACGAGAATGTCGATGCGCTTGAAGAAGTCCTTTTCTGCCTTGAATTCGTTGGCAAGGCGTTCCTCCTTTGTCATCTCGCGGTCACGTACAGTGTACTGGCTGATGTCGTTAGGGTTTACACCGAAGATTGGCTTTGCAAGTTCCTTCTGTGCCTTTGAGTGCCAGCTTGTCCATTCTCCTGCTGTGAGAATATCCGGAACAATCTCGGCCTTGATGTGCTTTTCGTCGCAGCTGTTGTTGAAGCTCTTGATGATTGTCTTGAGTGCCCATTCCGGGTCCTTCTTGATCTTCTCTGCAAGGTCAGCGCGCTTTGTTGTCTTCTTGTGTACCCAGATGTGGTCTCTTGAAAGAGGCTGGAGACATTCTACAGCCATCTTGAGTGTCATTGCATGTACACCAGTCTTCTTTCCGAAGTTGATTACAAGTTCATCACCCTGCTGTTTTGAAATGATACCGACACCCCATGTTCTGTGGTAAACGAAGTTCTTTGCATCGAAAGCGATGTGCTTCTCAAAGTCATTGATTGCTTCGAATACGTTGCGAACTGAAAGAGAAAGGTTTGATGAGCGGATGTACTCGTCAACGTGTGCATGGTCAGCATACTTTCCGCGGAAACAGTCTGTGATTTCGCGGCGTGCCCATACATCCTTGTTGTCGATTTCAAGAACAAGTTTGAGGATTTCGATTGCTGTATCCCACTTTGATGTGTCCTTGTAGTATGTGTAGAGTTCCTGCATGAGGAGGACTGATTTTTCGCGGCTGATTGTCTTTGAGATCTTGCGCTGTGCAAGCATGAAGAAATCGATTTCTTCAGGAATGTTGCTTACGAGCCATGACCATACAGGTTTTGCTGAAGGAAGATTCTTTGCTGCGATGTAGCGGAGAAGAGCCTTCTTATAATAGTTGATTGCAGCTTCCTTGTTTCCCTGTGAGTCGTAGCGGTCAGCAAGGAGACGTGCGATCTCTGCGTCTTCAAAGTCAAGCTTCACCAGCTTTTCGTAGAGTTCCCATACCTTGTCGTTGTTTGATGCTTTGTAGAGTTCAGCCATCTTTCTGAGGGCAAGCTTGTTCTGTGGGTCGTCTTCAAGAATTGAGTTGCAGACTTCCTCTACGAGTGCTTCCTTGTGGTTGTTCTGGAAGATCTCAAAGAGTGACGAGAGGGCAGAAGTATCGATTGAACCTGTGCGGAGGGCAATCATTCCCGAAAGGAAAAGGGCGATGATGCTGTCCTTTGAGTGAACGAGCTGTTCATCACAAATGTCCTTGATTGTGTTCTCGCAGTTTTCCGCGCGAGCCTGATCAAGAGGTGCGTAAAGATCCTTAAGATTGTTGAGTGTGAAATTTGCAATTCCTGCACGTGTCCATGTTTCTGCCTTCAGCATTTCGCGGACAGAATTCTCGAGTGTTTCAGACATAGTCCTGCTCCTATATAATATTCGGGTTCTCCCCATTATTTTACGTATAACTCGTGGATGTCTGCGTCAAGAAGCTTAAGTTTGAGCAGCACCTCGTTTATCCTGGCTACACTGTCCTTTTCGAGGACATAGTAGTCTATGAGCCAGAAATAAAGGTTTATCAGGTAAGGCTTCAGAAGTTCCTTGTTGCTTGTAGGATCCTTCATTTCTCCTTCCCTGGTATATATGTCCTGCTTTAACCGCAGAACTTCCTGAGACCTGAGGGGTCTCTTCACGTTGAATATTCCATATATGACGCCGTAGACAGGAATCCATTCCAGAAGGGCAGGGCCTGAATATCCGGCATCCTCTACTTTTTCCACAAGCACCTTTATGAGCGGTGAGTCAAGGAAAGTAAGGTCTATCTTGCTGGCATCCATGTAGAATGCTTCCTTGAAAAGCATCTTGGCGTTCTTGTTCTCACCGTAGAACGCGTAGCAGTCCGCCATTTCAGCTATGAGCTGTGCCTGACCTGGAACCATGGCGTTGGCTTCCGAAAGGAATTTCAAAGCCATTTCATAGGAACCCAGCTTTTTGTAGCACAGGCCTGTCTTCCTCAATATCTCCGACTTGAATTTCGGGTCTTTCTCGTCGTTTGCCTTGCTGTAGACCTCGAGGGCCTTTGAGAAAATGCCTTTCTTGAAAGAATAGACGATTTTGTCGCAGTCAGGGCCGGCAAGCTCCAGGATCACCTGGAATTTCTTCCATTGTCCGAGAATCCATTCACCCTGGTCAAAGTAGGATAGGTTCTCAAGTGCACCGTCGAAATTCGTCCAGAAACCACAGCATCTGATGGCGAAAACAAGCCTCTTGTCCTCAAGCTCGCCTGCAAGTATTTCTTTCAGCTGTACCAAAGGTGTTGAAAAATTGCAGGATTCGATGAGTTTGAGGGCCTCTTCAAGGGCCTTGTCAGACTGAATGCTCATAATATACTATTATATAAATTGGTGAATTTATGTCAATAAGGTGAAAAAAGGTCAAAGTTTATAATGTATTTCAAATTGTTTGTCAATACATTCCGTATAATTAAAATTTTAACAACTATACAGATTTTCACTGTTTTTGATGTTTTTCACTTGACCATGTGGTCGCAAATTTGATAAAGTCTTACGCTATAGGAAACCTTCGGGGACCGCTACTCCTCGGGGTCAAAATTATTTTAGAGGTAAGAAAATGTACGCAATTGTTGAATTTAAAGGCAATCAGTACAAGGCAGAAAAGGACGCTGTTCTTGATGTAGCACATCTCGATGCTAAGGCAGGAGATACTGTTACTATTGACACTGTGCTTATGACAAGCGACGGTGCCAATGTTTCTGTTGGTACACCTTATGTTAAGGGTGCAAAAGTTGTTGTAGAAGTTGGCGAATCATTTAAGGATGACAAGGTACTCGTATTCAAGTACAAGTCAAAGAAAGATTATCACCGCTTCCATGGTCACCGCGAACAGTACACAAAGGTTACTGTTAAGGATGTGGTTTTAGCATAAGTTGACAACCGTTGAATTGGTCTTTGATGAAACGGGATGCCTGAAGAGCTGCAAGGCAAACGGGCATGCAGGTTTCAGTCACGAGGGTGGCGACATAGTATGTGCTGCGGAATCTATTCTGTTCAACACTGTGCTTGAGCTGCTTTTACAGACTGACGGGGTTGTGCTCGAAACTGACAAATCTTCCCGCGGAAATCTCGCATTCAGTGTGGAAGATAAGGGTTCCGGAAATACGGAACGCTTAAAGTGCATGGCAGATTTTTTGAGGTGTGGACTCAGGTCCATCGCTGAACAATATCCGGAACATGTGCTCCTGCGGGAAAAAACTGAAGACTAGGTCCGTTTTTATAAACGGCGGAGGATTAAAATGGGACGTACTAAAGGTGGAAGCGGTGCTAAAAACGGCCGCGATTCAAACCCTAAACACTTGGGCGTTAAGAGATTCAGTGGTGAAACTGTAACAGCTGGTTCTATCATCGTTAGACAGCGCGGTACACGTATTCATCCGGGTAACAATGTTATGCGCGGTGGCGATGACACATTGTTTGCTACAGTTGACGGCGTTGTAAAGTTCGGCGAAAGAATGAACCGCAAGGTTGTTTCAGTTGAACCTGTTGCAGCATCTGCTAACTAATATCTTTTAATAAGATCTGAAGCCCGGCTTGGTTTTACTTTGCCGGGTCTTTTTTTTATGGGGTATGGAACGAATACCTCTGGAAGCCTTCGAAGAGTCGGAGGCAGGGAAGGAAGCATAAATGATTCAGTTTGCAGACGAAGCAACAATCAGAGTACAGTCAGGTAAAGGCGGAAACGGATGCGCATCATTCCGCCGTGAAAAATACATCCCAAACGGAGGTCCTAACGGTGGTGACGGCGGACGTGGTGGTGATGTTGTTTTCTGTGTAAAGAAAAATTTGAGGACTCTCGCACATTTGAGGTTTCATCCTGTTCTCAAGGCACAGAATGGCAGTGACGGACACAGCTGGGGCAAATACGGAAAGGACGGAGAGGACAAGGTTATTCCGGTTCCTCCTGGAACTACAATCCGTGATGCGGAAACCGGCGAAATTATCATAGATTTTCCAACAGACAGCGAAGAGCAGCAGTTTACATTCCTCAAGGGAGGCAATGGCGGCTGGGGCAACATCCACTTCAAGTCAAGTACCAACCAGGCACCTCGCCGTGCAAACAAGGGTGAACCTGGAGAAGTACGCGAACTTCGTGTGGAACTTTCAGTAATGGCAGACGTCGGTCTTGTTGGATTCCCTAACGCGGGAAAATCAAGCCTTCTTGATCTTTTTACAAATGCAAGACCAAAGATCGCTCCATATCCATTTACGACAAAGATTCCGAATCTTGGTGTCCTTAATGTTGATACTGATACGGATATTATCATAGCCGATATTCCAGGAATCATAGAAGGTGCCAGTGAAGGTGCCGGTCTTGGTATCCGCTTCCTCAAGCATATTTCTCGTACAGCATGTCTTCTTTTCATGATCGACTGCAGCGATGAAAACTATCTTGATGCCTATGAGCTTCTCCTTAAGGAACTTGAAGGCTTTGGTGGCGATCTTGAGAAAAAGCCCCGCATTGTCCTTGCCAACAAGATCGATGTGGAAGGAGCGGAAGAAAATGCCCAGCGTCTTGTTGAAAAACTTGCAAAGACGGATCCTGATGTTCAGGTAATTCCAGTCTCTGTTTATGCCCGCAAGAACATGAATGATGCACGTATAGCCATCGTTTCCCTTGTCCAGAAGATGACGGAAGAAAAGGATGGAGACAAGGTGGAAGACGGAACAAAGAAAGCAAAGAGTGACTTCCTTGCGGCACGTTCTGTTGATGATACCATGGAAATCCAGTATCCGGGCAGTGAAGCATGAAAATCGCAGTCTTAGGTGGCAGCTTCAATCCAGTACATATAGGACATCTTGCTCTTGCGGACCAGGTGTGTACATCACTAGGTTATGACAAGGTGCTTTTTGTCCCTGCTGCTGCGGCTCCACATAAGACAATGGCATGCCAGATTTCGGCGGAGACAAGAGCACATATGGTTGGCCTTGCCATCGAAGATGATCCTCGCTTTGCCCTGGAACTTTGTGAGATTGAGAGAGGCGGAACCTCCTATACCTGGGATACGATCTGCCATCTTGAAGAGAAATACAAAGACAGCCTTGAAGGAAAGATTGGTCTTATAATCGGCCGTGACCAGTTTGCGACTTTTCATCTCTGGCGCAATGCAAAAGAGCTTTCTGAAAAATGCACCTTGATACTAGGCGAACGCCCAATACAGAATGAGGACAAGGACTTCACAAACAAGGCTACAGGAAGCTATGGAGAGTACAGTGGTTCCGACCTGGAAAAATTCAATATCGCAGATGAAGTTCTTTTCAAGGATGCGGTGTTTCTTGACAATGAGCCTCTTGCTGTCAGTTCCACCGGCATCCGTTCAAGGGCAGCTGGTGGAAAGGCATTCCGCTATCTTGTTCCGGCAAAAGTTTTCAAGTATATTATTGACGGAAACATCTATGGAAAACATTGACAAGCTTATAGAAGATGTGCGTCAGTATGCCATGCGGAATGAAAAGCCAAAACGGTTTGAACACAGCGTAAGGGTTGCTGAGACTGCTGAATATATGTGCGGACTTTATGGTCTCGACAGAAAACTTGGCTACCTTGCCGGCATCGCCCATGACATATGCAAAAACATCTCCGACGAGGAAATGACTGCTCTTGCCATGGAAGATGGCAATGAAATCACTGATGTCGAAAAACTTAAGCCTTCCTTGCTTCACGGCAGGGCCGCTGCTGTAGTTCTTGCCAAGGAATTTTCTGTCAGTGATCCTGATGTCATAGAGGCTGTGGCCCTGCATACTTTGGGTGGAGCCGGAATCTGTGACCTTGCAAAGGTTGTCTACGCTGCGGACAAGATCGAACCTGGGCGTGAGCAGTCTACTGATGAATATAGAAAAAAACTTTTTTCCATGACCCTTGATGAGCTGACACTTTTTGTCGTGGAAGAAAACATGGAATACCTTAAGAAAAAGGGTAAGAAAATTGCACCTTCAAGCTTTGACTTTCGTGACAGCCTTATGAAAGGTGCGGGTGGGGTAAAATAAAATGAGCATGTCTCGTGATAAGAAAAGCGCTTTGTTTCTTCTTGTTATACTTGCCATCGTAGTCTCAGTCTGTGTCGTCATAGCAATGTCCCTGAGGGTTGATCCAATCCAGGAGACCATGGCTAAAGATCCTGTCATCAAGGTTCTTTTTGTGCACACTGATGATGAAAAGAATGTCCTTTCCACGGATATCCTTGTCTATTGTCCTGGAGCCGACCAGGCTGTTTCTTTCAACATCCTTGGAAATACGGGAGCCATCTACAAGAGCATCAACCGTGTAGACAGGATCGACGCGGTATACAAGGAACTGGGGATGGATGCCTACAAGGGTGAGATCGAGAAGCTTGTTGGAAAGACGATTCCATTCACTGTTGAATATTCAATGAGCGACCTTGAGTTTTTCGCCGATTATCTTGGCGGACTCAATGTGTTTGTTCCAATGCCTGTGGATGAGACAGGTCCTGACGGAGAAAGGTGGCTGCTTCCTAGCGGTGCCGTATCTCTTGACGGTGATAAAATAAAGATATTTGAGACCTATAAGCTTTCTTCGGAAAACGAAGGCGATGTTGAGGATAGAAGACAGGCAGTGTTCTCGTCATTGCTTGCTGCTTTGAGGGAAAACAAGAAGTCCGTTTATGCCAAGAAGAACTTCCCTGTTTTTGCAAAGCATTTCAAGACCAACATTGATTATCAGAATTTCTACCGTCTGATGATGCAGGTTTCTGATATAGATACGGAAAGAATCATCCTGCAGACAATCACAGGATCAAGCCGTACTGTAGAAAGCGGACAGACACTCCTGTTCCCTCTTTACGACGGGCAGCTTATCAAGGATGTCATGAACCAGTCCATAAGTTCCCTCGTTACCGGTGACTATGGTAACCAGAACAGAGCTTATGTTCTTTCAATCAAAAACGGAACTGCAACACAGGGACTTGCAAGGAATACATCGTTCCTTTTGCAGAGTGCGGGTTATGAAGTTCTTGAGACAAGCAATGCTCCTGCCACTGACAAAACGGTGATCGTCAATCATATTGGAAACGGTGAGGCCGCCAAGGCTTTGGGAAACTTCATCCGTTGCACCAACATTGTTGATGATGAAGGCGGTGATGATGGTTCAAGTGGAGCGGCACAGGCTGACTTCACTATCATTCTTGGAAAGGACTTTGACGGTCGTATCGTCCGTTAGCCCTAGGAAAAAAAACAACGATATCATAGCGAGGAAAATATGGAAAAGACAATCAAAGACATGGCACTTGAAATCGCAGCTCTCATGGAAGACGGAAAAGGACAGGATGTCGCTGTTCTTGATGTTTCAAAGCTGAACAGCTGGACTGATTTTTTTATCATCGTGACAATTACAAGTGGTCCTCATTGGCAGGGGCTCTATAAGACAGTCAAGGATTACGTAAAGGCAAATGGATTCCTTGAGATTCATCAGACACACAACAAGGCTCCTCATGGAGATGAATGGAATCTCATAGACCTTGGTCCTGTAGTTGTTCATCTCATGAGCCAGGATGCCCGTGAATTCTATGAGCTTGAAAAGCTGTGGCATGCAGGTGAAAAGATCAAGTAATTGATTTTTCCACGAAGCAAAAAAAAAAGACTACCTGATCAAGGTAGTCTTTTGTATTTTAAAGCATGCTGGCGACTTTAGTCTTCCATGTCAGCAGGATCGGAATCTTCTTCGATCTCTTCCTTTATGTCATAGAACTTGTCGTAGTCAAAGCTTTCGAATCTTCCGTCTTCAGCTTCGTGGTTGTCGTAGTCGTCCTCGTCGATGTAGTCATCTTCTACGCTGTTGTCTTCAAGGAAATCATCCTCAAAGTCTTCGTCGTAACCATCAGATTCCTCGTCATCCTCGAAATCATCATAGTCATCTTCCATTTCGTCAGAAAAATCATCTTCGAAACCGCTCATTGAATAGAACTCTACATCATCATCATTGAACATTGGGAACCTCTTAAAGATTGTGCTGTTTAGCTACCCCGATAGATTAAAGAACAACGGCCCTTTTGTCAATTAAAGAATTTGCGGAATTTTAACTTATTCTGCGTTGACTAAAATCATGCTATTCATTATATTTTTGTGCGTATGTGTGACAGTATAACTGTTCCGGCTCCAGCAAAAATAAATCTTGGACTCAAGGTTTTTCCTAAAAGGGCGGACGGTTACCACGATATACAAAGTGTTTTTCAGACCGTTGGTCTCTTTGACGAAATAACCGTCAGGATCCAGGGTAATGATGATACATGTGTCGTGGAGTGTGATTCTCTTCAGCTTCCTGAAGAAAATACGTTTACTGCGGCGTACAAAGCTTTCTGCGTGCTGACTGGCATAAAGAAAGGGATCCATGTCTTTGTAAAGAAAAGGATTCCTGCCGGCGGTGGATTGGGGGGCGGATCGAGTGATGCTTCATCTTTTATTCAATCCCTTGACAATCTATTGTGTACTCAGCTGGACTTAGCTTCCTTTACGCAGCTTTCATCGGAAGTTGGAAGTGATGTGTTCTTTTTTACCCATGCGTTAAATGCAGACGGAAAAAAAAGGTTTTCACATTTTGAACCTTTTGCCGCCTATGTTGAAGGTAGAGGAGAGAAAGTAAGGCAGATAAGCTGCAGAACTGATTTTCATGTTCTTCTTGTTCTTCCGGGAGTTTCTGTTTCAACCAGAATCGCCTATGGACTTGTGGATAAAAAGATCAGTATGGCAGATGGATTTTGTTTGGGTGAAAATCCCGAGCTTATATATCAAAAAAAACTGGAAGACTGGAATTTCGTCAATGATTTTACAGTGCCAGTTTCTGAGGAATATGTTCAGGTTGCACAGGCACTTCAGGACTTGAAAAAGTGTGGAGCTGTGTTTGCTGACATGTCCGGTTCCGGATCCACTGTTTTTGGTGTTTTCGGAGAAAAAAGCGATGCCCTTAAGGCAAAACAGATGCTTGAACAGCGTTATGTAACTGTTCTGTCATAGAC
>JAGHUO010000163.1 GCA_018064785.1 Candidatus Treponema equi | reverse complement strand
AGTTCATTGAAGAGCTTTGTTGTAGCTTCTGTTGGTCCTGCCAGGAACTTTGCATCACCATCATAAGGTGTGTAGTTAGCCTGGATAAAGTCGCGAACGTTTACTTCGCTTGTCCACAAACCGTCCGGATTAAATCCTTCCCATTCTGGTCTCATTTCCATAGTTAAAACCTCTTTGTATTTGTTGGCCGCAAAAATCTACGGCGAGAATCTCTGCGCAAGATTATAATCTATAGAAACAAAGTTTTCAATAAAGAATAACCTGACTTGTAATAAATATTTTTGTACTCATTACAATTATGAATATAGTACATTTATTTCTTTTTGTCAACAAATTGTGCAATTCATAATTCCTAAAAAATGTACTATACTTTCCCCATGGAAAATCTAGTTATCTACACAGACGGAGGATGCTCCGGAAACCCAGGCCCAGGCGGATGGGGAACAGTCATCATAGATGGATCAAACATCACAAAGCTTTCTGGCGGAGAAAAGCAGACCACAAACAACCGCATGGAACTTAGCGCGGCGATCAACGCCCTTGATTCCGTAGTAAAGAACACGGAATGGAGAAGCCGACACGTGGAAGTCTACAGCGACAGCCAGTATGTAAAGAACGGAATAACTTCCTGGATCAAGAACTGGAAGAAAAACGGCTGGAAAACCGCGGCAAAGAAACCTGTATTGAACCAGGACCTGTGGATTGCCCTGGACACCCTTTACAACCAGCTGGACATCGAATGGAAGTGGGTAAAAGGCCATGCAGGCGTAGAGCACAACGAAATCTGCGACCAGCTCTGCAAAATGGAGATGGATAAATTCAGCAGGTAAGAGTACTGCACTGCCCTACACCTGTCATTTATAATATTTCATTTTTTTCGTGAATATTTGAAATCTTGCATTATGCTTTGTATAAGGAAGGATTTTATACAGGTGGAAAATACCAATAAGGAAAACGTAGCATCTCTCCAGCGCGCTCTGTTTTACGAATCACAGTATCGCGGTGCGCTCATTTCTGGTGCAATTTCCTATTACGACGCAAATCTGACAAAAGACATCATTGAAAAAGACGTCTGCTATAGAGATGAAGACGGAAACATGAATTCTTCCCTTAAGCTTGTGGACATGACTGCTCCTTGCAAGTTTTCAGAGTTCATCAGCAGATGGGTGGAATCTTCCATCGATCCTGTCTATGCCAGCAAATACGAAGTATTCAAGAACACCAGGGAATTCCTCATAGAATCCTTCAAAAAGGGAAACAAGGATTATGCCATTGAATACTGGTACAAAAACAAAAAAGGCAAGGAATTCTTCTTTACCCAGAGATTCATCCTTATACAGAACGAAGACGGCGACATCTGCACCCTTGCGGTCCTGAACAATACAACCAGCTCAAAGAAATTTGAAGCACAGAGACATAGGGACGAGCTCGAGCAGCATGCCTACTATGATCCTATAACCAATGGATTCAACTATACCAAATTCAAAAAGAAGTTGAATGAAGTCACAGTTCCGGGATCAATAATCGCCATAGACATCCACGCATTCAAATTGATAAATACATCATTCGGTATCGTTACAGGCGACAAAGTAATCAAGGCCGTCTGGAACAGACTTGAGGAAGTCTTTGACTATTCCAAGGGAGAACTGGCCGCCCACATCAACGCAGACAACTTCATCATCTTCTGTCCGACAGAGGACCGCAGCGAGATCATCACAAAGATCAAGTCCATCTCATACGCGCTTAACCTGATTTCCGTAGACCTTTCCGTTCCCCAGCTGAAACCTTATTTTGGAATTTCAAGCTGGAACCCTGGCAAGAAAATAGAACTTGCCTACAGCGAATCGGTTGCCGCAAAAAACAACATCAAGAAACTTCAGAATTCCGACTATTCCTTCTTTGAAAAGAAAGACATGGACAGTCTTGTGCACGAGGAAAACATCATCAACGGCTTTGAAGACGCCATGGCCCACAACGAGTTCCACATCTGGTATCAGCCAAAGTACAATCCCGAGACACATGAAATGATCGGGGCGGAAGCACTGGTGCGCTGGATCAAGGACGGAAAATTCTATGTTTCTCCTGGAGAGTTCATTCCGCTTTTTGAGAAGCATGGACTCATAAGAAGCTTTGACCAGTATGTTTTCAGGAATGTATGCAAGCAGCAGAAAAAGTGGATGGCTGAAGGCAAGAAGATTGTTCCTGTATCGATAAACCTTTCACGCGTCAGCCTTTACTACAAGGACATAGTGAGCATATACAGCCACATCGCTGATTCAATCGGGATCGACAAGAAGCTTGTTCCTATCGAGATCACCGAGACTGCGGCCATAACAAATGAATCCATAATCACCATCGCGGAATCTTTCATCAACGCAGGCTTTGTACTTCATATGGACGATTTTGGTTCCGGCTATTCTTCCCTTTCAAACCTGAACACAATGCACTTTGAGACCTGGAAGCTGGACAAGAGCCTCATCGACTTCATAGGAAACTACGGCGGCGAACGTCTCATAGTCCACGTTGTCCAGCTGGCAAAGGAACTTGGGATCCACATCACCGCCGAAGGTGTCGAAACCCAGGAGCAGACAAAATTCCTCATCGAGATCGGATGCGACAGCATTCAGGGTTACTACTTCTCAAAACCTGTGGACCTGAAGGAATTTGAAAAGCTCCTTGGCTAGAAAAATCCGTCCCTAGCTTCTGACCGAAAATCTCACCGGATAACGGAATCTCACCGCAACGTTCTGCCCATTGGCAGTCGCAGGTATACAGCTCAAACCATCGATGGCCTTCAAGGCTGCCTCTGCAAAACCATGACCTGGATCACGGAGCACAACAGTTTTTCTTATGACTCCATTCTGATCGATGTAAAGCTCAAGATAGACAACCCCCTCGATGCCCTGCTGCAAAGCCATAGCCGGATATTCAATCCTTGAAAGTATCAGTTCAGACGGAATTACAGGAATGCTCGAGATCTTATGCTGTGGCAAAAAATCCGCATCGTTCATTTCGCCCATTGTCGTATCCGGAATTTCCTGGATGGTCTCTTCCGTTTCCACAATCTGTTCGGCGGACTTTGACTGCTGTGTCATCACGATCACTTTTTCTTCTGCCGGTGGCGGAGGCGCATATTCCATCACATCCACAAGCTTGAACATGGTGGCATCAAAATCAGCCTGCTGATAATTCTCTGGCGCCGGTGTGCTTCTTACAAAACGGAACAGGATGATGTAGACAATGCACACGATGATGATCGAAACAAGGCGCACAAGATTGGGAATGTTCTCTTTTTTGATGTTTATTGCCATTGCTTTCATCATTCCTTCTCCCTGACAACAAAACTCACAACGCGATGCTGGAGTCTCTGCAAGATCTGGACAACGCCATCCACGTATTTATATGGAACATTTTTGTCGGCGATCACATGGATCCTCACACCAGGATTTGCCACTACGGCGGCGACTATGTTCTGCTCCAGGCTTTCCGGACTCTGGGGAATTCCGTCTGCATATACGGAACCATCGGAGACAACCCATATCTCAAAATTGGAATCTGCCTGCGTCTTTTCGATTTTCATTGCTTCAGTATATTCGATGTGCTGCTCGTGGCGCTGGTTCATCAAGGAAATAAGCATGATGAAAATCAAAAGCAGGAATCCGATGTCCGACATTGAAGATGTTGTGATGGAACAGTTTCTGCGTTTTCTGTTTATGTTCATTGCTGTCCCTCCACACGGAATGAAAAATTCTCTACACCGCAAAGCCTTACTGCATGTATCGCGTCGATGACGTGCTGATAAGGACATTCGGGATCTATCAAAAGAAGAAATGTCATGTTAGGAAAAGACTGCTTCATCGAGGCAATTTTTTCTTCCAGCTGTTTCGGTGACATTGCTTCTCCTTTGACCGAAAGAACACCTTCCGCGCTAAGATTGCAGGTCATGAGATCCTGTGTATTTACTACGCGAGGTTTGTCCTTTTCCGGCAAGTTCAACAGGAAGCCTTTGTTCACGTTGAAACCGGCAATGACGATGAAGAAAACTATCAGCAGAAATGAAAGGTCGTTCAATGATCCGCTTGAACCTGCATCGTCGATTCCGCGTCTTTGTCTTTTAATCATCAGCCTTGTCCTTGAGCAAAAGCGGAACAATGTCATTCACGGCTTTTGAAGTTTCTGCCGCAAAGTTATCAACACGCTGAACAAGAAGGTTGTAGCCGATGGAAGCGATGATCGCTATGATAAGCCCGAATACCGTAGTGATGAGCGCTTCATAGATTCCGCCTGCAACAAGCTGGGCGTTTACATCAGTTGCACTTGCGATGCTTTTAAATGCACCGATCATTCCGCTTACCGTACCGAGGAATCCCGTGAGCGGCGCAAGACTTGCAAGGGCCGTAAGATAGTTGAAACCACTTTCCATACGACGGATCCTTTCCTGTGCCTCACACTCCGCAGCACGTTCCATACGGTTCTCTCCGAAGTCCGAATTATCGATCAATGCATAGAAAATTGTAGCCGCAGTCTTTTTCCTTGAACACTGCTCAAGCATCTTGACTGCTTCATCTTTTCTGTTTTCTTCCAGCAGACCTACAACATTCTTTGCAAGTCCTTCGACTTTACAGTCATGCCAGAAAAGATATATGCAGCGCTCAATGATGAGGGCAAAAGTCGCGATTGAAAAAACAAGCAGGATCCACATGAAGGGTCCGCCAAGGTTGAACATTTCAATAAGATTCATTTTTATAAACCTCCTGGTTTTTATAAAGGGCAGTACTTCGACAGGCTCAGCAACCGCCATGTTTTTTTCAAGCTAAGCACTAGTAGCTGATTCTGCAACCAAGGGAAATCATAGGGATTCCGATTCCAAAGTTTGCATCGCTGCTTGATGCCTTTCCTGTTGTCTGATCAAATCCTTCTGTTGTCTTTGGAGAATAAAGGTTCATGAATACGTCTTCCGCACCAAGATACCATTCCCACTTCCACTTTGGATGATTTTTGAAAGTTCCATTGTGGGCGATTCTTATGTCTACAGGACAGCTGATGTCTGTTCTCAAAGTATCGCTGTAGAAATGGCTTCTTGAGTATCTCTGCATGATCTGGCCATCAGGTCCCAATGCAGGATAGCAGAACTTTTCACCGTCTGTTCTTGGAGTTCCCGTTGCAAGAGTTCCTTTGACCGTAATCGTCCATGTTGGAACCGGCTTGTAGTTCACGATCATGTTCAAAGTATTGAATCTGTGAAAGCTAGGGAAGAACCATTCATCAAGCGGTTCTCCATGCAAACCAGTCTGGTCCGGATATTCCGGCGTTCTTGGATTCTTGTACTTGGCATAGATGAACGAATATGTAAGATATCCGTTCCATTTTTCACCGATGGATTTCTGTGCCATAAAGTCAAAACCTGCCGTATACCCCTTGCCGTCCATTATTGCCTCGGATGTAACATTTACTGGATTTCTCATGTCGTTGATGACATAAAGTCTGTTGAGATAGTGCTTGTAATATCCCTCGAGAGAAAACTTCCAGTTGCTCTTGAGAACAAGCTCGGCTCCAAGCACGCCAAAGAGTACGCGGTCCATCTTGAAGTCGTCTTCAATGATTACATCTTCTGAAACCATTACCGATTCAAATGGGATTGCGGAGAACAGACCTGCACCAGTCGTAAACGTGACCTTGCTGATTTCACCCATGTCACGCCATGGTGTAACATGAACCGTAGCCCTTGGGTTGATGTCTACTTTTGAATTGATGTCAACACCATCTCCCGTAAGGTAGGCATGTTCCACACGAAGACCAATCTCACCGCTTAACAATGATTCATCGCTGCCATAATTCCAGAGGGCAAATGCGGCAGTATTGAACGTCTTTATTCCTTCCGCCTCAATGCTGATCTTGAACGGCATGTATGCAGGATATGGAGAATTTCCAAAGTCAACTTCTGACCACATGTCACCGCACTGTTTTGTTGTCTGGTATGCAAGTACTTCTTCCGCACCAAACTTTATCCTGTTCAAATCATTGAATTTGATTTCAGAATCAACCTTTCCCTGAAACATCTGATGATTGATTTTTTCAGTGTAATTGGAATATGTATCAAGATAATAGCTTCCGCCTTCATGAACTGAAGGGAACTGGCTTCCCCACTTTTCAATGAAGTCCTTGTTATAATGTATTTCTCCTTCGTCCCTCATTTTCATGGAAAGATCTTCATACATCATGTTCCATGCAAATTTTCCGTTTACCTGGGCATTGTCAGTTACCATCCACTTTGCATCAAGGCCGGCAGTTCCCTGGTAGACATCGTATTTCATTTCACCAAAGCTGATCACTTCATCATCTGATTCAACGTCTTCCTTGTCCATGTCGATGTACATGCCGTCGCTTCCAAAGAAACCGTTAAGCGTGAAAGTAAGTTTGTCCGTCGGCTGATAATATGCCTTTGCAAAAAAATCACGGATGTAAGGAGGTGCCTTGAGCATGTCTGCGGCTGTTCCGCCGAGAGCCTTGTATGTTCCGACGAGGGTTTCAAGATAGGTTGCCTTTGCGCCAAACACTACGCCCGCTTTCTTTCCGATTGGTGCAGAAAGAAAGAGTGATGATGAAATGTAATTGATGTCAAAGATGAAATGAACTTCATCATCCGGCATGACCGTGTTTACTTCAAGAAGGCCTGAAACTGCACGTCCGTATTCTGCGGAAAAAACGCCGTTGCTGAGTTTCGTGCTTTCAACGAAGTTTGGACTGAATATGGAATATGCACCGCCCCAGTGCCATGGGAACATCACATAGACACCATCCATGGCATATGCCATTTCCCTCGGATATCCGCCACGAACGCTAGGCTCGCTATTCCACTGGCCGCCAAAAGTCATACCAGGCATCGTGCTGACGGAAGACATTACATCTTCAACCATGCCGCTGCGTGCCGTCGTGTCCATCATTTCCTTTGTCATTACAACGGAAACGCCTGACTGCTGTTCGCTTTTCTTTGCAGTACGGGCAACAACAAGTTCCTTGCCTTCAAGGAAATCAGAAATCGTCATCTCTACCTTGATTTCTCCAACCCCTGATTTTACAAGAGTCACATACTGGCTGTAACCGGGAAACTGGCATACAAGGTTGCCTTGCTTGAATCCATCACCAAGATCAAGGACAGCTACACCGTCCATGTCTGTCTCTACTGAAACATCACGTTTTTCATTGAGGAAAACCTTTGCACCCTCAAGAGGAATCTCGAGGGCACCGTCGCATACTGTGATTTTGAGTTCTTCTGCTGCGGAACTAAAAGCAAACAACCCTGCAGCAAGCAATGATAAAAATGTCTTTTTCATGATGATGCAACTATAGCACCGAAAAGACACGCAAATTTTCCAAAGGAAAAATTTGCATCATTTATGGAAAATTTTGTAGATTGAAATTTTTAGTCTTCCGCCCTTATGGCAAAGAGCTTTATTCCTTCACCAGGGAATTTTGCCTTTACCGCGGCGATTACTTTTTTGACCATTTCGTAATCCTTGTCTTCTATATAACTTACAAGGGCAAAGTTTGTCTCAGGCCATGTGGCGGTTCCAAGCTTTCGGTTTTCTCCTCCGCGTCCGTAGACGAGAGGTATCGTTGTGTAATAGAAATCCGTCACATTGCTCTCAAGACTCATTTCTATTTCTTCCTGAACCGATTTATTTGAAATTATTTCTATTCTATACATCTGTTGTT
>JAGHUO010000031.1 GCA_018064785.1 Candidatus Treponema equi | reverse complement strand
TTGCTTGCGACAAGATAAATCAAATGGGCAAGAAAACTCAGATTATGTTTTTCATCTTCACTAAAGGGACTTTCATTTTTTCTGTTAAAGAAATAGTAGTCCGCAAAAACAAAGTCATTTCCAACTTTTGGTTCTATGAAAAAACTGTCCGGATCATAGTCGTCGGAAGTGTATATTACCGGATTTTCTTCTCCAAACATGTCTCCATTGTTTTTTCCGTTGAATTCTTTTCTTACTTCAATTCTTGCAACACGCAGCAGGCTGGAAAGCTTGATCAGGTTTTGCGTCAGATCTTCAAGGGATGAAAGATTTGCATTTTTGCTAAGGAGAATGGAATCATTAAGTTTTTCAAGATATGTTTTTGCGTCAAGTTCCATAAAATCTCCTTAAAGCTGTGGAATCTCTACAAGAAGCTCGTAGCGGTTTTCTTCGGCTGCTGTTGTCTTTGCAGATCCGTTCATGTGCCAGAGAAGGTTGTATGCGGAACGCATCTTAAGGTCGTTTGAAGACATGCTGTCTCTTTCTCCGTTGGCTTTGTTTTCAATTTCCTTAAGGGCCTTTATCTGCTCTGGGCTTAGGCTGTGCTTTTCGATTACAAATTTGAATTGCAGTGTATATCCATAGGTTTCTTTCCTTACGGATGATATGGTTGCTATTTCCGATGATGGATTCATCTTCTCGAGGCATAGAATTATGCGGCGTACGATTTTTTCAATGGAATCCTTGTCGCCAAAGAGAGTTTCTTCCGGCTTTTCTTTTGAAAGAATCTTTATGTTGTCTTTGTTTTCCGCATCCTTCTGCGTATCAGCTTCTAGTTTCTTCAGGAGATCCGCAAGTTCGTAATCCTTTTCAGAGATGGAATAGTTGTAGTCCGTGTAGCGGGCAAATTCGTAGTTTTCCTGGATCATGGCGCTGAACTGGCGTGCTTTCTTCTCGATCTCGTCGATTGCCTTCTTGAGTTCTGAGGCGGAACCGGTTCCGTTTATGCTCCTGAGTGTTTCTGCCCAGACAAGGATTTCTTTGGACATTTTCTCAGAGTTCTTTGCCATGTTGTCGATGTTTACAGTCTCATTGTCCTTCCATGCCTTGTAGCGCAGTTCACGGCCATAGATATTTTCGATGGTGTGGCCTACAACGTAGGACATGCTGTCGGCGATGCTCTGTATCTGTTTTTCCTGAAGCGTGCAGTAGTCTTTTGGAGAGACCACATACTTTCCGATAGTCTTTTTATTTACCATGATAGGGGCGGTGTATGACTGGCTGCTGCCCTGGTCTGCGGTACCGATGATCCTGTTCATCTGGTTGTCTATGACGCAAAGGTTAAGACCCACATCTCTTTCAAAGTTTTCTGTTATGATCTTGTATTGCTCAAAGTCCACATATTTTGTCAGATCTGAAGCACTCATGCTGTTTTTTGTTCCGTTTAGGACAGAGTCCATTCTGTTGATGAGGCTCTGGGTAGCGTCGGCTATGATCTTTACTTCCTTGAGGCTGTCGTCATAGTTTACTTCCGACTTAAAGTCTCCAACTGCAGCCTGACGCAATCTTTCTGCCATCTGTTCTACTGGTCCAGAAATGTTGTGTGAATAACTGACAATCAAGTGCCTTGAAATGACGATGATGATGATTGCCATGAAGCCAATGAATGCAAATGCCAACCAGAAGGTGAACATGTAGTCACTTATAGGTGCGCATATGATCATGCTCCATCCGGAAGATCCTGCGATTGGGGCAGAACTGTAGCAATAAAGTCCCATGTCCTTCCATATGTAGCGTATGCTGATGTTTCCGTCGAGGGAATTTTTCTCGAATTCCGCGATCTTTCTAAGGTTCTCGTTTTTTTCGGCAAGCTTTATGTTGCTGATTCTGGAAAAGACCCTTGCCTCATTTAGGGAGGCTACAGGAATTCCGTCTTTTGCGATTATGTAAGGGTCGCAGTTTTTTGAGATCTTAAAATCCTTGATGACTTCATTGAAGAATTTTATATCAAGTCCGCAGACAAGGGCTGAATCTATGTGGCCGTTGTAGATTCCGCCTTTCCAGACTGGAGCACCCATGAGAATTGAAACCTGGCCCGTGGTTCTTGAGACCATTGGATCATTGACAGTTACCTTTCCTTTCATGGCTTCCTTGAAGTACTCCCTGTCACCGCGGTAGATGTTGTCCATGTCGGAATAACCGTCCGGATTGATGATTCTGCAGAAATCAAGTTCAAACTCGTTGGCTTTGTTCTTGAGTATCAATTCCTTGGCGGCGGTGGAAAATTTTGGTGTGGAAAGTTCCGGTATCGAGCAAATTCCTTTTACGATGTTCTTGTATGATCTGATGACCCATTCAACACGTTTTGACGCAGCCTCTGCTTCAGTACGCATTGTAGTGGTTATGATGTTCAGTGTAGAAAAGTATGTGAAAGCAAGACAGGCGGCGGCAAATATCGACAGTCCTGTGGCAAGGAAGGTGGTATTGATCTTGGTTATGACTGAGGAAATACTCTTTTTTTTAGATGCAACCTTTATCTTCATATTATGTTGAATTTAATGTAAAAATCGCAGAATTCAAGTTTTAACCGCCGATTGCCATATAAATAATGACAGGCAAATAATTGAAAAAAAACAGGTGATTTGGTAGTATCACTGCCTAGAACGGCTAGTTTGTTTTTTTAATTTTATCTTAGGGGTTACATATGGGCGGAATCTTTGGTGTTGCTTCAAAAAGCGATGTTTCTTTGGATCTTTTTTTTGGTGTAGATTATCATTCACATCTTGGTACACGCAGGGGTGGTCTTGCGGTGCTGAGGGAAGACGGAACTTTTGAGCGCTCAATCCACAACATATCAAATTCTCCATTCAGAACAAAGTTTGACAGCGACATCAACGACATGCACGGCCATCTTGGAATCGGTTGTATCTCCGATTATGAAGCACAGCCTTTGCTTGTCCACAGCCATCTTGGCAGTTTTGCAATCACTACAGTCGGAATCGTCACAAACAAGGATGAGCTTGTTCAGGATATTCTTGACGCTTCAAAGACACACTTCCTTGAAATGTCGGGCGGCGAGATCAACCAGACTGAACTTATTGTAGCCCTCATCAACCAGAAAAATACCATCGCAGACGGAATCAAGAACGTCCAGGAAAAAATAAAAGGTTCCATTACTATGATGGTAATGACCAAAGACGGAATCTATGGAGCACGCGACAAGCTTGGCCGCACACCTTTGGTTGTAGGCCAGAAGGAAGATGGTTTCTGTCTCAGCTTTGAAAGCCACGCATACATCAATCTTGGATACAAGGATTACAAGGAACTTGGTCCTGGTGAAATCGTTTTTGTGACACCTGAAAAGGTAGAGCAGGTGCAGAAGCCTGGCGACAAGATGAAGATCTGTACATTCCTCTGGATCTACTATGGATATCCAACAGCCTGTTACGAAGGCGTAAACGTAGAGCAGATGAGATACAACTGCGGTGCATACCTTGCAAAGCGCGATGCCGAAAACAACATCAAGCCTGACTGTGTTGCCGGTGTTCCAGATTCCGGAACAGCACATGCCGTAGGTTACGCAAACCAGAGCGGTGTTCCTTTCAGCCGTCCTTTCATCAAGTACACACCAACCTGGCCACGTTCTTTCATGCCTACAAACCAGAACCAGCGCAACCTCATCGCACATATGAAGCTTATTCCTGTACAGCAGCTTATCAAGGACAAGAGCATCCTTCTTATCGATGATTCTATCGTCCGTGGTACACAGCTCCGTGAGACAACAGACTTCCTCTATGAAAGCGGAGCAAAGGAAGTGCATGTTCGTCCTGCATGTCCACCGATCATGTTCGGCTGCAAGTACCTTAACTTCAGCCGCTCTAAGAGCGAGATGGACCTTATCGCACGCCGTGTAGTACGCCAGTTTGAAGGCGAGAATGTAAGCCCTGAAGTTCTTGCAAAGTACTGTGATCCTGATACACCTGAATATGCAAAGATGCTTGAAGAAATCCGCAAGCAGCTTCATTTCACAACACTCAGATTCCACCGTCTTGACGACATGCTTGCAAGCACTGGCCTTGACCACAGCAAGCTCTGTACATACTGCTGGAACGGTGTCGAATAAAAGTACTTCCTGTACTTTTATTCGACGAACGAAGTTGAAAAGCAACTTCGTTCAGGCTGTTTTGCTTTCCCTTTGAGGCGACGTCCTGTCGCCGGTAGTTATATAGGCCGCATCCATGCGGTTTTTTTTATCCCGTCATTGCGTTATGCACCTGTCATTGCGAGCTGGGAACCGGCGTGGCAATCCATTTTTTTTGCTTTAGTTTTTCCGTCCAAAATGCTATAATTTATTACTTTTTCTGACGGAGGAAAAATATGGAAAAGTTCTTTAAACTTAAGGAAAATGGCACCACAGTTTCCAAGGAAATCGTGGCTGGTATCACAACATTCCTTGCAATGGCTTACATTCTTGCTGTAAACCCTGGAATGCTCAGCGCAGTTGGCAACGGGATGACATTCCCTGCTGTATTTACAGCAACTGCAATCTCTTCTGCCATCGCAACACTTGTAATGGCTCTTTGGGCAAATCTTCCTGTTGCACTCGCACCTGGAATGGGTCTCAACGCTTTCTTTACATTCACTGTATGTATGGGAATGGGGTGCTCATGGCAGCTTGCCCTCACAGCAGTACTCATTGAAGGTATCATTTTCATCGTTCTTTCAATCTTTGGCATCCGTGAAAAGATCATCAATGCTATTCCAGCCGGAATGAAGAAGGCTGTTGCAGTTGGTATCGGTCTTTTCATCGCCCTCATCGGTCTTGCAAACGCAGGCATCGTTGCCGGGGACACAGGTACAATCATTGGTTTCGTAAACTTTGACATGAAGCATACAACAGCAATCGTTGCTATGATCGGTCTTATCATTACCATCGTTCTTTACCTCCTCAAGGTTCCAGGAGCAATCCTTATCGCAATCATCGCTACAACAATCATTGGAATTCCATTTGGTGTTACAGCAGTTCCAGAAGGATGGCGTCCATTTAGCCTTCCTGCAGCTCCACTTTTGTTCAAGTTTGACTTTGCAGGCGTTCTTTCAATCAAGTTTGTTGTAATCGTATTCACATTCCTCTTTACAGACCTTTTTGATACAGTCGGAACATTGATGGGTGTTACACAGCAGGCTGGTCTTGTAGATGAAAAGGGTGACATTCCAAACGCAAAGGCAGCACTCATGTCTGACTCAATCGGTACAGTTGTAGGTGCATGTCTCGGAACATCTACAGTCACATCTTACGTTGAATCAAGCTCAGGTGTAGCAGCAGGTGGACGCACAGGTCTTACATCAGTTACAACTGGTGTTCTTTTCCTTCTTGCTCTTTTCATGACACCGATTTTTGCTCTTATTCCAAGCGCAGCTACAGCTCCTGCTTTGATCTTTGTAGGATTCCTCATGCTTCAGCAGGTTGTTGACATTGACTGGAAGGATCCAACTGAAGGTATTCCAGCTTTCGTTACAATCCTCGTTATGCCATGTGCCTACTCAATCGCAAAGGGTATCGCATTCGGTATGATCGCATACGTAATCGCAAAGGTCGCAGGAAAGAAGACAAAGGACATCCCTGTTGCTACATGGATTCTTGCTGTCATCTTCGTTGCTGACATCATTTTTGAAGCAGTAAAATGAGAAAAAATCTCCCTCCGTGGAGATTTTTTCTAGACAGAACTGCTACGCAGTTCTGTCGGATCTTATTGCTTACTTTTAGGTAAAAGGCCTCTCGTCATTGCGAGGTGCGTAGCGACGAAGCAATCCATGTGCCGGTTTAACAAGGGCGACCATGGATTGCCACGCCGGTTCCTGGCTCGCAATGACGGTGCGCTGTTCGATCGCAATGACGTTATGCTAAAATAAATCAGGAGAATTTAATATGTCGGAAGAAAAATATGTACGTCCTACATGGGATGAATATTTTATGGAAGTTGCCCGTACCATCGCAAAACGTGCTACATGTGACCGTGGCCGCAGCGGTTGTGTAATAGCCAAGGACAACCAGATTCTTGTGACAGGTTATGTAGGTTCTCCTGCCGGACTTCCTCATTGTGATGAAGTAGGTCATTTCATGAAGAAAATGATCCATGATGACGGCTTCGTTACCCAGCATTGTGTACGCACCGTTCACGCGGAACAGAATGCCATCTGCCAGGCCGCAAAACGTGGTATTTCCATTGACGGAGCCACCGTATATTGCCGTATGACTCCTTGCCGCACATGCGCTATGCTTATTATCAACTGCGGAATCAAAAGGGTTGTATGTGAAAAGCATTACCATGATGAAAAAGACAGCATGGAGATGTTCAAGACAGCTGGCGTCAAGATAGAACATCTTGAAGATTCCGTCCAGTCCTATGAAAACATGTAAAAAAGGAAGGTAGATATGAACGAAGAGACAAAAGAATTCCCTGACTGGACTACCTACGACAACTGGCTTATTGAAAATAATTCAAAATACAGCATTACAAGTCTCAATGAAGTGGACGGAAAGGTAATCGCTGTTTTCTTTGACAAGACTATTGCCGCTGAAGGTGAAAATAGCGGTAAATAGGGCAAAATTGACCTCTCATATAACACAATTTTAGTTGTAATTACTTGCATTTCTTCATAGAATTAAGTATCTTTAGTTATGTTACCGACCAGTCGGTAACATTTTGATGACCATGAAGAATACAAGAGAAATAATAATAAAATCAGCATTCTCATTTTACACCAGACCGGTGTTCTCCAATGTTTCTCTTTCTATGATCGCTTCAAAGGCAGGCATTACAAAGGCCGCCATCTACAGGCATTTTAAAAGTCGCGATGATCTGGACAATGCAATGTACAACTGCGTCTACGAGGATCTTTTTGGCATTCTCAAGAATTTCAGAGCAGAAAAGGCTTCAAATGACTCCAGCATAGTCGAGGACATAATCGTTCTTCTCATGACCCATAGGGAATATGTCTACTATCTTATTTCCACCTGCAATGACATTGTTCTGGACAGGTTTCTTCTGAAATTCAAGGAGATGGGACTTTCTCTTTTTGATGATATTTTTCTGCCTGATGGTTCTGTCAAGGACATGGAAGTATACAAGGATGCTGTCTACATGGCATGCAATATCATTTATTTTCAGCTTGTGCGCAACAAGATGTTTGACTGCATGGGCATGGAAGACAGGTATAGCGACATAACCATATATGCCTCAAAGTTGTATGCTTTCATAAAAAAAGGTCTTGGGCAGGATGTTTCGGAACTGAGTGCATTCCGTCTGGCTTCATTGGACAAGATGTGCATGACGAGCATGGAAGGTGTGGCTCCGGTAAACAAGGTCTTTGAGTCGGTTGCTTCCATTGTTGAGGAAAAAGGTTTCCAGGGTGTCACTGTTGAATCTGTCGCCAGGGGAATCGGCCTTGCCAAGAGCAGCATATATTCAAAGTTTGAGAACAAGGCGCAGATGATAGCTTCCCTCATCCATAAGGAATTCGAGCAGATGTTTGAGATCCTGAACAGGAACATCCAGAAAGCCAAAAGCAACGGGGAGCGTGCCTACATAATGATGGAAACGGAGCTTCTGTACTTCATGAAGAAGCCTGAACTTTTTACCGTAGGCCAGTGGCTTCAGTTTCAGAATACGGAAGAAATAGTACACGATGATTGCGAGCATGAAAGGGTTTTCAATACATACCTTGATCAGATAAAGCTTTATGAGGTCTATCCAGATCTTGGACTGCCCCAGGAAGATTTCAAGATAATCGCATCCTGGTTTTTGATGATGCCTGTATTCCTTTACATGCATACAAGAAAGCAGAATATGGCGCCTGAAGTAGTTCAGGGAGCCTTGAAAGATATATTTTTTATGATGGAAAAAGGATTTTAAAGAGGGGAAATATGATGCACAAAAACAGAGTTTTTGCCGTGATTTTTGCCATAATTGGTTTGCCTGCATTGATGTTCGCACAGGATAACAATGATGTTACCGAACAGTCGGTATCAATTACTGTTGATCAGGCTGTTGCCCATGCTTTGGTCTACAGCAGCACACTTAAGACCGCTGACATCGATCTTTCCATGAAGGAGCGCGCCGGAAAATACGGATGGAACGTTCTTCTTCCGACTGTGAACGCAACTGCCACCATGGCACGCGCAAGCGATGATGCCCTTGAATCAAAGGGTGTTCCTGCCTCGATGATGACAGAAAGCCTTCATTGGACCGGTCTTGCTGGGATCTCGGCCAGCTGGAATCTTTCTCTTGCTTACATCGAGCAGATCAGGGCTGCAAAGGCAAGCTATGAAGCCGGAAAGATCACATGGGAGCAGAGCCAGAGAGAAACAAAGGTAAACGTACAGAAACTTTTCTATGGCCTTCTTCTTCAGCAGGAAGCATTGAAGCTCAAGAAAAATACCCTTGAGAATTCAAGGCAGCGTTATGTACAGGCCGACACAAACTATAGAAACGGTGCTGTTCCTGAAATCCGTCTTCTTCAGCTCCAGGTTGCTTACGAGAACCTAAGACCTGAGGTCTCAAAACTTGAACGTGAATTCAACAACCAGATAGACACATTCGCATTCCTCATCGGATATCCTGTAGGAACAAAACTTGAGCTTTCTGGTTCAATCAATCCTGAATACGTTGATGTTGACTATGACAAACTCATGGAACTTTATTCACGCAACAGCCTTGACCTTCGTTCATTGGACAAGAACATCGATGTCCTTAAGATGAACCTCATGGCAATCAACCTTGCTTCATATACTCCGGCTCTGGCCTTGAACTATACATATCAGCCTATGCTTACAGATTTTCTTGATGCAGACAAAGGTGGGTTCCCTGGCGGAGACTGGAAGGACATGAACGGAAGCTTTAGCCTGACACTTGCATGGAACCTTACGAACCTTCTTCCATTCTCTTCAAACAGACAGACTGCCGCAGACCTCAGGGCAAACATCGACAAGCTTGAGGTCAGCCGTGACATGCTTCTTGAAAACCAGAAGATCAACGTAAGAAAGGCAGTTGATACACTTAACGACGCCAAGGCACAGATCGATGTAATGGCACGCAATATTACTCTTGCACAGCGTTCTTACGACATGACTGCACGAAGCTACAGAAACGGTACTACGGAACTTCTTGACCTTCGTGATGCGGAAGACCAGCTCAACCAGGCACAGCTTGGACTTGCAAGCCAGAAGTTCAATTACATTTCGGCTCTTCTTGATCTTGAGACAGCTCTCAATACAAGTCTTAAGCCAGAAAATAAATTAGAAAGTGAAAAGACAGAAACAGCAAATGCTGTAAAAGGGGAATAAATTATGAAAGCAACTAAATTTTTGATTTTTGCAGCTTCAGTTTTCGCGGCTGTTGCAATGGTTTCCTGCAAGGAAAAGAAAGAAGAACAGAAATCTGAGGAAGTACAGGAAACTGTATATGCGGTAAACACATTCAAGTCAAAGCCTGGTAATCTTGATGATTATCTTGAATTCGGCGGTGATGTTTCTTCCGTTTCTGCCATTGATGTTCTTCCTGATACAAACGGAAAACTTACACGCGTCCTTGTAAGCGTAGGTGATTCTGTGAAGAAAGATGATGTAATCGCCTATGTAGATGCAAGCCGTCCTGGTATGAACTATGCCGCAAGCCCTGTAAAGGCTCCTGTAAGCGGAACTGTCACATCGTTCCCTTATTCTGTTGGTGCTACTGTAGCTGCCAGCATGTCCATCGCAAAGATCAGTGATACAAAGGACCTTCAAATCAAGGTAAACATTCCTGAACGTTTTGTAAGCAGAATCGGTCTTAACCAGAAGGCTCAGATTACATTTGACTCTTATCCGGCAGATGTTTTCAAGGCTGAAGTATATGAAGTAAGCCCTGTTCTTGACAGCGTAAGCCGTACTATGGCAATCAAGCTCAGAATCGTTCCAACAGATCCAAAGGTACGCGTTGGAATGTATGCCCGTGTAAAGCTTGTTACAGAAAGCGTACACGATGTTCTTGTTATTCCGTCTAATGCTGTAGTAAAGCGTGAAGGAAAAACATACCTCTTTGTTGTATCTGACAAACTTTCTGAAGGTGGAAGACCAACTGTAAAAATTGTTCCAGTAAAGCTTGGAATCACAGTTGATAATGTTACAGAAATTGCAGAAGGACTCAAGGTTGGTGATGAAATTGTTGTAAAGGGACAGTCTCTTCTCAATGATGGAGATGCAATCAGTATTCTTGCAGTTATCAATGAAGGAAAATAATAGGATTTATATCATATGAGCATTTCAGAGACATGTGTTAAAAAACCAGTAACTACCTTGCTTTGCTTTTTCATGGCAATTGCCCTTGGTATTTACTGTACATTCAATCTTCCAATGGACATGTATCCGAACATGACATTGCCATATGTCATGGTAATCACACAGTATGATGATGCTGGTCCGGAAGAAATAGAGCAGAGTGTCACAAGAACCCTTGAATCGGTTTTGTCTGGTTTGAGCGGACTTAAGAAAATGAATTCCCAGTCTGCACTTGGTATGAGCCTGGTCTTCCTTGAATTTGACTATGGTGTTGACCTGGATGTTGCCGGTGGTGATATTCGAGACAAAATAGATATGGTGCGTGGATATCTTCCTGAAGATGCTAAGGCACCTATCGTCATGAAACTTGACCCTTCAATGATGCCTATCATGTTCTATGCAATTGAAGGTGAACGTACTCCAGAAGAACTCCGTCAGTATTCAGAAGATGTAATCTCAAAGCGACTGGAACAGATTGATGGTGTTGCCAGCGCAAAGGTCATTGGTGGACGTGAAAAGTCCATCAATATTGATATTCCTCGTGACCGTCTTGAAGCATATGGACTTTCCATCAGTTCCGTAGCACAGATGATCGGTGCCCAGAACATCCAGAGTTCCGGCGGTCGCATTACATCTGGCGATACAAACTATACAATCAAGACAAACGGAAAATACCAGTCTATTGAAGATCTTAAGAATACTGTAATCACATATAAGGTCGACTCTCTTGACATGGCAAACGGTGCTCAGCTTCTTTCTGTAAGACTCCGTGATATTGCCGATGTCTATGAAGGATTCAAGAACGAATCTACACTTGCATATATCGATTCAAGAACTTGTGTCATGCTTCTCGTACAGAAGCAGTCCGGAAAGAACTCGGTTTCAACAGGACGCAAGGTTCGTGAAACAATCAAGAAACTTCAGGCAGAAATGCCAAGTGACATCCATCTGACTGAAACAAACAACACTGTTGATATCATCAATGAAACAATCAACAACGTCGTCATGTCTGTTGTCCAGGGTGCCTTGCTTGCCATCATGATCCTGTTCATCTTCCTGCGTTCTTTGAAGAGTACTTTCATCATTGGTCTTGCCATTCCGATTTCAGTCATGGTTACTTTGCTCTTCATGTACTTTACCGGAATCACAATCAACATGGTTTCCATGGCAGGTCTTTTGCTTGGTATAGGTATGCTTGTCGATAACTCCATCGTTATTCTTGAAAACATCTATGCATACCGTCAGAGAGATGCAAAGCCTACGGTTGCTGCCGTTCTTGGTTCAAAGGAAATGGTCGCATCCATTACTTCATCTACTTTGACATCTGTATGTATCTTCCTTCCTATGCTCCTGTTCAAGAGCCAGCTTGGAATCATGGGACAGATGTTCAATGACCTTGCGTTTACAATTATCTACTCATTGATGAGTTCTTTGCTTGTTGCAATCGCTCTTGTTCCGGTTCTCTGTTCTTCCGTACTTAGGATCGACAAAATCGTCAATGAAGAAAAAAGCGGAATTGGATATGCCATAAACAACGCCTTCAACAGATTCTTCCTGTGGCTTGAGAATTCATATGCCAACGGTGTAAGTTTTGTCCTTCACCATAGAAGAATCTTTGTTGTTGGATTGTTTGTTGCTCTCATTCTTTCTTTTGCCGCAATCAAATTCGTAGGTTTCATTTTCATGCCGGCTGCTGCATCAAACTCTGTTTCCGTAGAATTCACACTTCCACAGGGAACTGATGTTCATATTACTGAAGATACTATTTTCAGCATGTATGAATCGACAAAAGAAGAAATCAAGGGCACAAAGTTCATCTCCATCCAGGTCGGTGGTACAAGTGTTTTCTCTACAGGTTCAGAAACAAACACCGGTAAGATCACCTATACTCTTTATCCAGAAGCAGAGAGAAAAGCTGGCTATGACAATGAAAAGTCGGCAAAGGATAAACTTCTCAAATACTTTGATAAATTCCCTGGTGCGGAACTTAAGTTCGGTACAAACAACAACAGTGCTTCTTCAGGAAAGATGGAGATCAGCGTCAAGTGTGATGACCTTACAAACCTTAGAAGCTATGCCCAGTCCATTCAGGATCTTCTTAGAGAAAAAGGAGGAGACTTTGTCCAGGAAGTTGAAAGCGACCAGGCAGATGGTCTTCCTCAGGCTGAAATCGTCGTTGACCGTTCTAAGATGTACGAAATGGGACTTACTGTATACAGTGTAGGTTCAGAAATCAATGCAGCAATCAACGGAAAGACTGCCACACGATATACAGACAGAGGTAAGGATATTGATGTCATTGTTCAGCTTTCAGAAAAAGACCGCAAAAAGCTCAATGACCTTGATCAGATTTCTGTAGTAAATTCACAGGGACAGAGAATTCCGCTTTCAAGCTTTGCCCACTACGAGCAGAACCTTTCACCTGTTACAATTCTTCGTGAAAACCAGACACGTACAATCACTATCAAGTGTTCTATGGTCGACGGAATTTCCATGGATGTTGCATATAGGGAAGTAGCAAAACTTGTTGAAGCAAACATTCCTAAGGATGAGACTGTCATGATCAAGTACGGTGGAGATATGGAAGACATGATGCTTGCCGTCAAGGGATTTGCCGCCATCATGCTTATGGCAGCCTGTCTCGTATTCGTTGTCATGGCATCCCAGTTTGAATCCATGGTCGATCCATTCATTGTTATTCTTACGATTCCATTGTCGTTCATCGGTGTCATGATGATCTATGCAATCACAAGAAATCAGCTGAGCGTTGTTTCCATCATGGGTATGCTGGTTCTTATCGGTACAATCGTTAACAACGGTATCGTTCTTGTTGACTATACAAACCTGCTTAGAAAACGTGGGTATGAGCTTGAGGAAGCATGTATTGAAGCTGCACGCAACCGTCTTCGTCCAATCCTCATGTCTACTTTGACAACTGTCATTTCCCTTATGCCTATGGCATTCTTTGCCACAGAAAGCTCAAGATCAATGCAGCCGATCGGTCTTACAGTTTTTGGAGGAATGACATTCGGATCATTGATGACACTTTATCTCATGCCTTCAATCTACTTCATGATCAACAACAGGCGTATCAAAAAGGCAAAGAAGAAGGCTGAAAAGAAAGCCCTCAAGCAGCAGAAGATCCTTGATCGCCTTGCAAAGGAGGAAGCAAAATGACAGAAAGAGTACGTGTAGAAATCATATGTTCCCAGGCTCTTGAAGAGGACTTTGCGGAAGAATTTGAAAACAACAAGGTTGGCAAGATGTTTACAAAAGTCGCCAACGTCATGGGTGCAGGCTGGAGCAATCCTCATCTTGGTGATGCTGTATGGCCTCAGCTTAACACCATGTATATAATCTACTGCGACAAGGAAGAATCTGAGAAGATAATCCAGATTGTTTCAAAGCTTAGAAAGCTTTACCATACAGAAGGTATTGCCTGTTTCATAGGCAGTGGATTTGAAGTGTAAAAAGTAAAGGTCTGTCCGAAAGGACAGACCTTTTTTCATAGCTAACAGGTGTAAAAAAACTTATCTTACTTCAAACCTTGAGTTCTTGATGAAACGTTCAAGACTTTCTTCCCACTTAGGAATTTTGATCTTAAGGAAAGAAAGAAGTTTTTCCTTGCTTAGGACGGAATAAGCCGGTCTTTTGGCAGGTGTAGGATAGTCTTCTGTAAGGCATGGTGTCACATCGCAGTCGTTGGTGATGCGGCCATATTTCTTTCCATATTCATAGATTTTCCTGGAAAACTCATACCATGTTGTCTCACCCATGTTGGTAAAGTTGTAGATTCCATAAGGAAGGGCAGACTTCTTGCCAAAGAGGAAAGGTGCCTTGTCAGAGGAATCTATGATCCTGATTATGAGTTCTGCCAGGTCAACGGCACAGGTTGGTGTTCCTTTCTGGTCATTTACTACGCGTACTTCAGGATTGCTGTTCATGGCCTTTGTCATTGTGTAGACAAAATTCTTTCCGTCAAAACCATAAAGCCAAGCGGTACGGAGGATGTAGTAAAGTGTCATTTCTTTTTCGATCTGACGTTCACCTTCCGCCTTTGTACGGCTATATACGCCAACAGGATTCTTTGCATCTTCTTCTGTATAGGGACGTGTGGAAGTTCCGTCGAAAACGTAATCTGTAGAGATGTGGATAAGTTTTGCACCAAGTTCTCTTGCTACGCGGGCAATGTTCAAAGGACCTTCCACATTAAGCTTTTCTGCAAGTTCCGGTTCTGATTCTGCTTTGTCTACAGCTGTGTATGCGGCACAGTTGATGACCCATGTGATTTTTTCAGGAACACGTCTTTTTCTGACTGTAAGACCTGTTGTATTTGCTGCAGGACCGTGACTCATGGCAAACTTTCTGAGTTCCGCGCTGTTGGAAATGTCGATTTCCTTGTCGCTTCCGATCCATTGAATTTTATTTTCTGTAAGCTGTCTGGCAATCTCACTGCCAAGCATGCCCTTATCCCCAATTAGCCAAACCATCTGTGGCCTCCCGATTTTATTATACATGCATTATATAAAAATCCTTGAAAAACTTCAATTTTGCCATATATGTGGAAATTGCTTTTGATTGAAGAAACAAGCCTTTTCCTATATGATAGATATATATGAATATGGAAGCTTTTGTTTTGGGCTGCGGTGGAATGATGCCGCTTCCTTACCGTCATTTGACATCGGTTCTTCTGCGCCGTGACGGTGATCTTTTTTTATTTGACGGTGGTGAAGGAACTCAGGTTTCACTCCGTCGCCTTAATCTCAAGTGGAAAAAAATCAACGCAATTTTTGTATCACATACGCATGCAGACCATGTAACAGGCTTGCCAGGAATTCTCATGCTTTCGGCCCAGGTCGACAGAAATGAACCTCTTTACATCTTTGGACCTCCAAAAATCGCTGAATATATCGAATCAAGCCGCAAGGTTCTTGATATGTACATCAACTATCCAATAGTAGTAAAGGAAATCACAGCCCCTTGTGTTTGCTATGAGGGTGATGGCTTCACTGTCCGCGCATTTCCTCTTGAACATACAAAGACTTGTGTTGGATATACTCTTGAAGAAGCTGACCGTCCAGGTGAATTCAATCCGGATGAGGCTCTTCGACTTAATGTTCCTCGTGGTCCTCTTTGGGGAAAACTCCAGCATGGACAGTCTGTAGTTTCAGATGACGGCGTTGAAGTAAAACCTGAACAGGTTGTTGGTCAGGCACGCAAAGGACGCAAATTCAGTTTTGTGACAGACACCATGTATCTGCCTACCATTGCCCAGGAAGTAAAGGACAGCGATCTTCTCATCTGTGAAGGCATGTTCGCCGACGATTGTGAGGACCAGGCAAAGGAAAAGAAACATATGACTGCTCGTCAGGCAGCCACAATTGCCCGTGATGCCAATGCAAAGCGTATGGCCATAATCCATTACAGTCCTCGCTACAATGACAAGGATCTTGATGTACTTCTTCAGCAGGCAAGGGAAGTCTATCCTGAAACCAGGCTTACAAAAGACAGGATGCATGTAGAGATTCCTTATGTCGAATAACGCGGTTGTCCTTGAGTCATTCACAAAAAAATATAATTCTAAAACAGCCTGCAGCGGAATAAATCTTACGGCACGTGAAAATTCCATTACAGGTCTTCTGGGGCCCAACGGTGCAGGCAAGTCCACAATCCTCAAGGTGATTTCCGGAGTCCTTTATCCTACAGGCGGAACTGTCACAGTTGCAGGCGAAGAGAGTCCTGATGCCATAAGGAAAATTGTTGGCTATGTCCCTGAGCAGCCTGAACTAGATGGTAGCCTTACTGTCCTTGAGTCAATCATACTTGAGGCAAAGCTTTATTGCGATTCTACTGTCGCATCTGAGAATGCTGAATATGCTATTAAAATCTGTGACCTGGACGGTGTAAGGGCAAGCAAGGTAAGGTCCTTGTCCAAGGGCTACAGACAGAGGGTGAGTCTTGCAAAGGCCATCTGCATAAAACCAAAGATCCTTATTCTTGATGAATTTTCTGGCGGCCTTGATCCACAGCAGATTGTTCAGCTTAGAAAAAGAATCAAGAAACTTTCATCAGAAACAACAGTCATTTTTTCAACCCATCATATAGACGAGGCGGCATCCATGTGTGATTACATCTATATCATAAAAGACGGAAAGGTTGCTTCTGACGGTACAATCGCTGAAATCACATCAAAATGGAATTCAAAGGATCTTGAAGAAGCCTACATCAAGGTCATGGAAGGAGGCGACAATTGAAAAAACTGTTCAACCGCTTTCTTTATAGACTTACTGGCAGCCCTATAACCTATATCGCTTCTTATGTCTTCATTGCATGGCTTTGGATCCAATGGTTCATTGGTCAGAGATTTTTTGCCGGAGCAGGGAATACCGATCTTCATAGATTCTTTGCTGCTTTTCCTCTTGGTTCTGTTTTTTATCTGCCTCTTCTTGTTTCTATAGCCGGAATCAAGGGACAGCTGGATTTCCCATATCCTGGCGTTAGGATAATCCTTGCAAAGATATTGGCCTGCCTTGCTTGCTGCGGCGGCTGCCTTCTTCTAAGTACCACCATCCCCCTTGCCATAGCAATCTTTGGCGATGTTGAATTCTCCCAGTTCCTTACAGGCTACCTTGGAATGGTGCTTTTTTTTACCACGGCGGTTTCATTCACCGTCTATGTTTTTACAGCCATAAGAAATACAGCCGCCGCATTCATTACCGCAGCTTTGGGACTTCTTGTATGCAACGGCATCCACAATGTTCCCTTATATCTCGAAAGTGGAACTTTGTTTTCCTGTGTCATAAAGACAATCTCCTTCGCCTGGAATTTTGACCAGTTTTCAAAAGGCCTGCTGTCGTTGAGGCACGTGCTTTATTTCATTCTTTTTGCAGGAGTTTTTGTATTCCTCTCATGGCATTGTGTCGAAAGACTCCGTGGAAACTGCACAACCTGGTTCAGGAAAACCACAAGGCTTTCTCTCATGACCTTTGCCTTGCTAGCTATTGTCACTGTCAACGTTTCCTTTAAACTTGATGTGACAAAATCCAAGAAATTTTCAACAACATCTTATACAGAAAAACTTGCCGGTAAAATCTCAGAGCCGGTTTTCATTACCTATTATTTAAGCCCTCAGCTCAAGAATCTTTACCCACAGGTCCGCGATGTAAAGGATTATCTTGAGATCTATTGTTCCGTATCAGATCTTATTTCATTGAAGGTTGTTTCTCCTGATACAAAGGAAATTCAGGACAGGCTTTCCCAGTATGGAATAAATGGACAGCCAATCCGCTCAAACAGCATTTCGTCAAGCTCAGTGACAAATGTATATTCCGCCATAGTGATCGACTATCTTGGAATGTCGGAAGTCATTCCATTTGTACTTACGGCCACAACCCTTGAATTTGATCTTGCACAGAAAATCGAAAGCCTTGTGGAAGAAAGAAAAAATCTTGTTCAGATAGTTGTCGGAAACAACCTTTCCTTAGAAAATGAATACAGCTATATTATTCCTTACTTAAAGTCTTTGGGCTATGTACCTTTTGTGTCCGAGCTTCCTTCAAAGGCTTCCGATGAAAACAAAAGCTTCATCAACTATAGGAATGTTCCCCTTGTCCTTGTGGGATGCGAAAGGCTTGATAGAATGGACTGCAAGGCTCTTGAAAAATTCATCCTGGACGGAGGTAGGGCTTTCATTGCTTCCCAGCCATATTCCGTGGATATTGCAAATGACTGGAACATTTCTCAAAGTGATGACCAGCTGTATTTTGCACGTACCTTATTTTCACTTGGCATCTACTGCAAGCCTACCTTGACATGTGACATTTCAAATTTCCGCATAACCATGACAAGCAATTCCGATTCTTCTGGAAATGCTGCTGCAGAAAAAAATGAATTCATAAATTATTCGCTGTGGCCTGTTTTGCGTCCTCAGAAATACGCTCCAGACGGAATGACAACATTCTGGCCATGTGCCTTTGACATCGACAACGAGGTTTCAGCAATTGAAAATCTTGCCACAGAACCTGTACTTGAGACCAGTTCCGTAAGCTGGCAGATGGATAAGATCGATGGAAAATTCATAACCAATCCTTTTGTATGTCCAAAGGCTCCTGAGGATTATGAGGAAAAAGGACCTTTTTCAATGGCTGCATATGTCCATGAAAAGGATCTGGATGGAAATCTCCGTGCCGTGTATTTTGCTGATCAATATGCCTTTTCCACACCTATGATTTCCTACAGCTCCGGTGAGACCATGGATTTCAGGGCTTTTGATTTCCTTGGCAACTGTCTTCTTTTGCTTAACGGCCAGAAGGATCTTCTTGCCTTGAAAAACAAATCAGTATTCAACTACAGTCTCTATAAGATATCTGACCAGAAACTTGCCTGGGCTGTGCGAAAGGCATTTTTCATTTCATTTGTTCTACCTTTGGTCATCATAATAGGACTTGGAATATACTTTAAAATCAGCAGGAGAAAATATAGAAGATGAAAAGACTTGCCCAGAAAAAAGCTTTTCTTGTTTTTTATGCTTTTGACATAATCCTTCTTCTTGTGATCGGAATTCTTTTTCTTCCTTTTTCCAGATCAAAGAATAAACCATCATCTATGAATTCTCCTTTTGTCAGTCTGAAAGATGGAGAGGAAATCACTGAGATAAAAATCCTTGACCGTCATGAACAGACAAAAATATTGATGGCAAGTACCCAGTGGGGATGGCTTGGAACTGACAGCTGGTCTGATGAGAATCTTTATTGGCCTGTGGAAGAGAAGACTGTAAGAAATTTTATCTCGGAGATCACCAGGACAGGTCAATGGATAAAAAAGGCAGACAGGACAACATCCTGGGAAAGCCTTGGTGTGGACAATGGCAATGCTGTCGAGGTGATTCTTAAAAGCGGTTCCATGACCGTGGGGCATGTTTTCTATGGTCTTGTTGACGACCTTGAAGGTAAGGTTGCTTTCCGTACTTCAAAGGACAGTACTGTCTGGCAGGCGGAATCATCCGTCGTGAATTTCATCTATGAAAAGGATTCCTCTTTCTGGGCTGATCCATATCTTGTGCCGGTTTGTGCAAGAAACCCAGAGGAAGCAAAAAATGACGCAGGTCTTAGAAGAGGACAGCTGGTCTATCTTAAGCCTGCCGAACATATAAAACCCTTTGACACCATGGAACTTGAATTTGACTATGGAGTGAAAGCGTACTATGCTTTCTATGAGAAGGACGATGCAGTTGTTGTTATTCCGTCTTTCGAAGGAAACGATTATCTAAAAAGTTTGAACTACAGGTATTCCATCAGCAGGTGGACATATGACAGGTTCATTAAGGAATTTAAAAAATGAGTTCAGAAAAGTCGGCCATCGGTGTTTTTGAAGAATTTGCCGATGACTATCTTAATTTTGAAAAGACTCCGGAAAAAAATATTTTCTGGCTTGATACAATGCAGTTTCTTTGCGACCGTTTTGGCAATCCGGAACTGGCATGCCCAAGTTTTCATGTAGCTGGATCAAAAGGAAAAGGTTCTGTTTCCATAATGATCGCAAGCATTCTTGCTGAGGCAGGAAAATACGCAGGTCTTTATTCATCACCGCATATCCTTGATTTCAATGAGCGCATAGGAACATGCAAAGGACCTTTTGATGAGGCTGTCTACGAGAAGTCTGTCCGCGAGCTCATGGATTTTGTAAATTCCGTTACTCTTGATAGTCTTCCTGGAAAGCGTCCTATTACATGGTTTGAGCTTGTGACGCTTCTTGGTATCCTTTGCTTCAAGAACGCAGGCTGTGACTACAGTGTCTATGAGGTAGGGCTTGGCGGTCGTCTTGATGCCACCAATGTCATAAAGCCAAAGTGCTGCTGCATCAACCAGATTGAACTTGAGCATACGGAATTCCTTGGAGATACCCTTGAAAAAATCGCAGCAGAAAAAGGCGGAATCATTAAAGCCGGAACACCCGTGATTGTAGCTCCTCAGAGTGAAAGTGTGCGCAAGGTGTTTAAGGACATAGCAAAAGAAAAGAATGCTCCTATATTTTTCATCGATGAAATTTCAAAACTTTCTGAAGTTGTCTACGAAAATAGACGGATGCTGTGCAGGATAGAGTCTTCTTTCTTCAAAAGGCCTTTGGTTGTTGCTTTGAGGATGCTTGGAGAGTTCCAGGCACGCAATGCCGTCATGGCAGCCCTTGCTGTAAAGCAGGTTTTACCTGATCTAGATGAGTCTATCATTGAAAAAGGACTTGAATCTGCGGTTCTACCTGGCCGTTTTGAGATCTGCGAAGATGTTGTCTATGACGGTGCCCATACAGAAAAGAGCATCGGCTATACAATAGAAACCTTTGAAAAGATCTATGGAAGCAACGCAAATGCCCATCTTCTTTTTGGCTGTGCAGCCGACAAGGAAGTTGAAAAGATGGCTCCCATGTTCAAAGGCAAGTTCACCGGCATTTCGATTACAAGACCGGGAAACGTAAAGGCATCCGATATGGATAGAATGAAGAAGGCCTTTGATGATGCCGGGCTTGAGTGCTTCTGCTGTTCAGACTATCTTAAGACTATTCCATATGCCATAAAAAAAGCCCGTGAGGAGAAGTCAGTCCTTCTTGTCACAGGCAGTTTCTATCTTGTATCGGAAGTAAAAAAATACTTCCTTTGCTGCAAATGTCTTGGGGAATGAAACCTCAGTCCACAAAGATTCTAGGTACTCTTTTTGAGATTCCGCAGGTGATCTCGTAAGGAATTGTGCCTGTAAGCTTTGCTATGTCGTCTGCTGTCTGCAAGGCGCCGTCTTCAGGGCATCCAAAGAGCACAGCCTTGTCCCAGCGCTTTACTTTGTGGTCCTTTCCAAGGTCAACCATGCACTGGTCCATGCAAATCCTTCCGCGCAATGGATAGCTGTTACCGTTAATGGATACAGTTATACCGTCTGTACTGAATCTTCTGAACCATCCGTCTTCGTATCCAACAGGAAGAACTGCGATATCTGTATCCTTGTCTGCAACCCATGTGCATCCATAACCAACGGATTTTCCTTCCGCAAAAGGTCTTATGGCGCAAACGGAAGTTTCCACTGTCATAACAGGCTTAAGATCTACTGACACCTTTTTTGAGGCCAGATATTCCTTTGAGACCTCGTCGGCATAGTAACCGTAACAGATGATTCCAGGGCGAACCATGTCCATGTGGTATTCTGGATTGTTCAAGGTTGCGGCAGAATTTGCACAATGGCAGATTCCTGGTTCTATTCCGCATTTTTTGATGCTCTTCAAGGCTGTCTTGAATTCCTCAAACTGGCGCTTTGTATACTTGACGGCAGCTTTTGAGATTCCGTCTGAAAGAGCAAAATGAGTGCCTGTGCCACCAAGGACAAGAACTCCGGTCTTCACGATTTCTGAGGCATACTTTCCGGCCATTTTAGGCTGGCATCCAATACGGCCCATGCCTGTATCTACAGCAAGGTGGACAGGAAAATCCTTGATTCCAACAGTCTTGCATACTCCGGCAAAAAGCTGGATGTACTCGCTGTCAAAAACAAAAGGTGTAAGGCCGTAGCGTACTGCGTCTGGAATTTCGTCAGGCGAGCAAAGGCTAAGCAAAAGAAGTGGAACTTTGATTCCGGCTGTACGAAGTTCAATTCCTTCATCCACTGTTGCGATGGCAAGGTAGTCAGCACCTGCTTCAACAGCTGCCTTGGCGCAAGGAACTGCACCATGGCCATAGGCATCTGCTTTTATGGCAACGCACATCTTTACGTTCTTTTTTAGAAGTGATTTTATTGAAGAAACATTGGATTTCAGGTGTCCAAGGTGGATAATTGCTTTTGTAGTTCTCATTTTATGATCCTGTTGTCACATTTTAGTCTATTGAGAAAAATATTTAAAGTAGTATATTATTCTACACCCTGATTTTAGATTTAGCTGGCCAAATGAAAACTGCACGATATCATCTGCCGGGAATTTTTGAATTCCTGGAACTCTATAAAATATTTATTCCTCTTTTTAGAAATCACAGGGAATTTTTTTATGGATGGTGTGACATCGGTTCAGTTTATGG
>JAGHUO010000121.1 GCA_018064785.1 Candidatus Treponema equi | reverse complement strand
GCAAATCCTGATAAAATGAGGATATATAGGATGTGTTTTGCTTTTTTCATGAATACAAACCTCAACTTTTATTATGGTTCAAAAGAAAGAGAAAAACTATTATAGACTGATAGTTATCACCCAAAATTATTTTCTTAACAAATTGTTCTTTTTTTTATCAAAGAAAATGTCCTGAATATTGGGGACAGACCTCTGACGAAAGCATTGCTTCCCTACAACCACTCTATCCATACACTTTCGTCACAGGAATTGCTGGACAATTCCTGAATACTGGGGACAGACCCCTTGATTTTGTAATTCATAGGCTGAATTTACCGTCAAAGGTAAAAAAAATCTGTTGAAAATTCTCCATATAACCTATAAACTTGCGGAATGATTAAGGCTACAGGTTCTCAGATTATTTTGAAATTACTTGAAATGGAAGGAATCAAGACTGTCGCAGGTATTCCGGGTGGACAGATCCTTCCTTTATACGATGAGCTGAACAAAAGCTCCATCAAGCATATTCTCGTGCGCCAGGAACAGGCAGCAGGCTTTATCGCCCAGGGAATGACACGTTCAACAGGTCTTCCAGCCGTCTGCATGGCAACTTCAGGTCCAGGCGCAATGAACCTTCTCACAGCAATTGCAGATGCACGCTGTGATTCTATTCCTATCGTCGCTTTCACAGGCCAGGTAAATACTTCCATGATCGGTACTGACGGATTCCAGGAAGCTGATACATTCGGTCTTTCAATGCCAATCACAAAGCACAGCATGATGGTAAAGGATCCTCTTGAACTTCTTGAGGCTATTCCACTTGCCTTTGACATTGCCGTGTCTGGCCGTCCAGGTCCTGTTCTCATTGATGTTCCTCGTGACGTACAGCTTAAGGAAGTTGAATTCAAGGCATGGCCACAGATCCATACAATCAAACAGGCAAAGAATTCTACACTCGCAAGAAAATTCTTTACAGATAAGATTTCTGTTCCGTCGGTTGTAAAGACCATGGCGGAAACACTTGCAGCTTCTGAAAAGCCTGTGCTCTATATTGGTGGCGGCTGCAATTCCAAGGCTGCTTCAGACGGAATCAGCAAGTTCATGGCTTGCTATGACACAGCCGTCGTTACAAGCCTTATGGGTATCGGTGCTGTTCCACGCAGTGACAGAAACAACTTTGGAATGGTCGGCATGCATGGTTCTTTTGCCGCAAACAAGGCAATGCACGATGCTGACACTGTTCTTGCCCTTGGTGTTCGTTTTGACGACAGAGCCACAGGTGCCATCGCAAAGTTCTGTCCGGATGCAAAGATCCTTCACATTGATATTGATGCTGCGGAAATCAACAAGATCCTTCCTTCATATTCTTCATTGACATATGATGTTGAGGAAGCTCTTCCTATGCTTACAGAAAAGCTTTCGTCACTTCTTGAAAAGGGAGCAAAGGACAAGGTAAAGGCAAGAAAGTCATGGCTCGCCGATCTGCAGAAAATTTTTGCGGAAACAGAAAGCTTTGAGCTTGGACGCGGAAAGAAAACTTCTTCTCCAAATCCACGTCTTTTCATCAATCAGATTCCAGAGGAAGCAAAGAAAGCTGGTCTCAAGTCATCTGACATCATCGTGACTACTGATGTCGGACAGCATCAGATGTGGTCTGCACAGTATTATCCTGTTGAAGCTCCACGTACATTCCTTACAAGCGGTTCTCTTGGAACCATGGGATTCGGCTTGCCTGCAGCTATCGGTGCTGCCCTTGCAAATTCTAAGAAGCGTGTTGTATGTATTTCCGGCGACGGAAGCATCCTCATGAACGTACAGGAACTTGCAACTCTTGCCGAGCATGAACTCAATGTGACTGTCATCGTCCTTGAAAACGGTGTCCTTGGTATGGTTCATCAGCAGCAGCAGTATCTTTTTGACAAGAACTACAGCGCCAGTGAATTCATAAAGAGTCCTGATCTTCTTAAGATCGCTGAAGGTTTCGGTATTGATTCAGTTAACGCCAACGAGGACAAGGATTGGGCAAAGAAGGCATTCGCAAAGGGTCCTCACTTTGTCCGCCTGAACATCGAACGCGACGAAAATGTTTTGCCGTTTGTGCCTGGTGGAAAAGCAAATATAGATGCTATCCGCAATTAGGACCCGAGAGAATTGCCTTGCAATTCTCTTAGAGACTGCTAGCAGTCTCCTTGTCCCTGGTGGAAAAGCAAATATAGATGCTATCCGCAACTGATTTGTCTTAATGCCTTAAATTTTCAGTCGAATGAAAATTTAAGGCTAAATAAAGAATGATAAAATAACTTTATTATTAAAAAATAAAATTTAAATTTTTAGAAATCATTAGAAAAAGTATTATATTTAAAGTATGGAACCAAGAAGGGAAGATCTTGTTATCAAGTTTCTTCGTACGTATCGACATCCTTTTTCTCTCGCTGAAATGAAGAAAGTCTTTGAGGCCTGTGGAATTCCCGCAGAGGCTCAGGATGTTGAATTCTATCTTGAATCCAATCCCAATGTAATGCGCCTTACAAATGGCAAATATCTTACACATGCAGGTGCCTTCACAGGCGAGATCTTCAGCATGATGCCTACAGCCACGGAGGTAGAACAAGGTGTTCTTGTTGCAGGCGACAGGTGCATGCCTTTTGTTGAATCCGACAGAATTTCATCCACGCTTAAATTCTACATCAACGGCAAAAAGATTCCGGCTAAGGTAGGAACCTTTGACAGTGATTTTGCCATAGATATGTTCATGTTCTTTGGTGAGGAATATGCGCCTCAATACATTGCCGCAGATCCTGCAAACGCGGACCTGAACATGGCTGAACGTGATTTTGAACTGCCTAATACAGTCAAGCTTACGGGCATCGATCTGGATTTTCTTGCCAGAAACTTCAATTACAAGAAGGGAGACAGAATCCTCTGCTGCGTAAATGACTGGGACAAGGGAAAACTCAACCTGATGGTGCTTCATTCCGGCAACAGTCCCTTTGACAAGGGCGCTGTAGGTGAGAAAAGGCTGGAATGGTATTCTCTGCTCGAACGTAAACTGATGGAAAGCTTTGACTCCTCAGGTCCTTTGGACAGCATTGAAAGCCAGATCGTCGATGTTTTCTACAAGAACAGGGCAAAGATATGTGTTCCGTACTGCGGTTCCCTTGAGGAATTCATGGCACGCTATGCAAAGAAAATAGACTTCCAGCACTATGGAGTGGAGACGAGACTCTGGTTCAAGGGGCAGGATGTTCCGGCTTTTGGAGAATGGAACAAGGACAGTGCCCTTTGTACAGGTGCCCAGAAGCAGAACATGTCCTTTGAGGAATACACCATTTCTTTTGTTCCTCCGGCTGTCATTGACCAGTTCATTCTCAACAGTCAGTTCAAGAAGATAAAGGATATTCCGTCCAGCTTCGTTGAATTCCTTTTCGAGCCTGGATATACAGTCGATGATGCCTTCTACCGGGATATTGCCTTGAATATGAAGGAGCGAATCGGTATAATTTGTCAGAATTATAACTGGTTTGCGGATCAGATTCTTGGTCCTGTCAGAAGCCGCTGTCTTGAATTGTACGGAAAAGTTTCTAGCCTTATAAGAAAGATTGACTTCAACGGCAAGACGTTTCTTGATTTTCCTTCCAACGAACTTGTAATTCTGTTGCAGTTGCACGACCACATTCTCAAGATGCTTGACGGTATCGCTTCTGAACCTCAGGCTGAGGATCTTGCGGAAAACTATCTGCTTTCCCTTGACGGCATGGAATGGAACTTTGAGGAGATTTCCGGTGCTCTTGAAGGTGCTTTGGCCAAGGAACAGAAAAACAGGTTCACCATTGTAAGGTAAGCAAATCTCTGAACAAAAAATGTCGGAGAAAAAAAAGTGATTGACGACAATTACAGCGTAGCATCCCTGGTGTCAAAAGGAGATGTGATTTTTGCTGAAGGCGACACGGTAGAAGAGATTTTTGTTTCTGCGCTCAACAAGGCTGATCTTCCAGACGGAATCACCGCAGCTTCTCTTGTTGAAGAGCTTATGGCACGTGAAAAAGTTTTAAGTACTGCCGTTGGAAATGGTATTGCCATTCCTCATCCACGCCGTCCGCTTGTAGCTTCAAATGATGAGTGCCGTGTCATAGTTGTTTACGCCAGTTCCCCGATAGACATGCAGGCTCCGGATTTCAGAAAAGTCTATGCCATGTTCATCCTTCTTTCAGATTCATCTCAGTTCCACATAAAGGCACTTTCGTCTCTTGCAAAGATTTTCAAGAATGAAGAATTCAGAAAAGGATTGATGATGAAGCCTGCCAAAGCACAACTTGTGGACATGGTCAAGAAATGTGAGGAATAGATGTAAAAACCGTGGGACTTAGGAAGTCTTGCGGTTTTAATTTTTTTTATGGGTTGGCAACCGGTTGCCAAACGTTTTTTTCTGTATTAGAATAGATATCGATAAATTTTCCAATTTTTAGGAGTAAATCATGGACACAAAGGCTATTGAAGCAACAGCTCTTTCTATCAGAAGTCTCTCTATGGATGCTATCCAGAAGGCAAATTCAGGACATCCTGGACTTCCTCTCGGTGCTGCAGAACTTGCTGCAGTTCTTTACGGAGAAGTAATGAAGCACAACCCAGCAGATTCAAAATGGGTTGACCGCGACCGTTTCGTTCTTTCAGCAGGACACGGTTCAATGCTCGCTTATTCAATCCTCCACATTGCAGGCTACAAGGTTTCAATGGACGATATCAAGAGCTTCCGTCAGGTAGGATCTAAGTGTCCTGGACATCCTGAATATGGCGATACGGACGGTGTTGAATGCACATCTGGTCCTCTTGGTCAGGGTGTTGCCGCAGCTGTCGGTATGGCTGTCGCAGAATCTATGCTTGCCGCAAAGTTCAATACTCCCAAACATACAATCGTAGACCACTACACATATGCACTTGTTGGTGAAGGCTGTCTTGAAGAAGGTGTTTCTTCTGAAGCATGTTCACTTGCAGGTAACATGAAGCTCAACAAGCTCATCGTGTTCTATGATGAGAACAAGATTTCCATCGACGGAAACACAGACATCACATTCACAGACAACATCGAACAGCGCTACCTTTCATACGGATGGAACGTATTCCGCGGTTCAATGTACAACGTAAAGGAAATCGCAGACCTGGTTGAATCTGCAAAGCGTGAAGGAACAAAGCCATCCCTCATCATCCTCAAGTCTACAATCGGTAAGGGTGCTCCAAAGGCTGGTACAGCTGATGTTCACGGTGCTCCACTTGGAGAAGAAGGATGTAAGGAAGCAAAGAAGGCTCTCGGACTTCCAGAAAATGAACAGTTCTATGTTGTTCCAGAAGCATACAAGTACTTTGAAGAAAAGCGCAAGGAATGGGCACAGGCTCAGGCTGACTGGCAGAAGACATTCGATGCATGGGCAGCAGAAAATCCAGAACTTGCAAAGAAGTGGAAGGCATACTGGAACCAGGAACAGACTGGGGATGCAGCTCTCCCTGAATACAAGGTTGGCGACAAGCTTGCAACACGCGATGCATCTGGTAAGGCTCTCAACGCAATGGCAGACCGCTTTGAATGGCTCGTTGGTGGTTCAGCTGACCTCCAGGGTCCAAACAAGACAAAGGTAAACAAGGACGACGGAACATACACACCAGAAAACCGCAAGGGACGCACAATCGAATACGGTATCCGCGAATTCGCAATGTCTCAGGTTATGAGCGGAATCAACCTCCACGGGGGGTTGCGCGCATTCGGTGCAACATTCTTCGTATTTACAGACTACTTCCGTCCATCACTCCGCGTAGCAGCTCTCGCAAAGATTCCTAACATCTATGTTCTTACTCACGACTCAATCTACGTTGGTGAAGACGGCCCAACACACCAGCCAATCGAAACACTTGCTTCAGTTCGCTGTATGCCAAATGTTCAGATGCTCCGTCCAGGTGATGCAGAAGAATCTGCAATCGCATGGGAAAT
>JAGHUO010000103.1 GCA_018064785.1 Candidatus Treponema equi | reverse complement strand
ACAGGTCAGGTAATCGGCGTAGACGGCGGCATGGGCTGCTAATTCCATTATCTCTGTAAACGAGTAATGGTCGACTAAATATACAATTAATGAAAATGCGGAGTCAGGGTTCGGCACAAATCGCGACTTGTGACCCACTCAGATTCTGAAGGCAAAGCCTTCAGCCTTATAGGTGGAAAGGGAACACCGGAGCGGGCTTGGGTCGGTTCCTGACGTGAGCATTTTCAATAACTAAGGATTTTAATAGGAGAATATTATGAGAAGAGTAGTAGTAACAGGTCTTGGTTGTGTATCACCACTTGGAAATTCAGTAGAAGAAACTTGGGCTGGCGTAAAGGCTGGCAAGTGCGGTATCGCAACAACAACAAAGTATGATGTAGGTCCATTCAAGGTAAAGTACAGCGCAGAAGTAAAGAACTTCAAGGCTGACGAATACATGGACAGCGCTTCTGCACGCAAGATGGCTCCATTCTCACAGTTTGCAGTAGCAGCAGCAAAGATGGCTCTTGATGATTCAGGGCTCATGGGAAAGCAGGACATCCTTGATGATACAGCTGTTTACCTTGGTGTTGGTATCGGTGGTCTTGATGTTACAGAAGACAGCATGAAGTCTTACTACGGATCAAACTTCACACGCGTTCCACCAATGACTATCCCAGAGCTCATTCCTAACGAAGCAGCAGCAAACGTATCCCTTCAGTTTGGTCTCCACGGTGCAACACACACAGTTGCAACAGCATGTGCATCTGGTACAGACGCTCTCGGAAATGCTCTCGACGTAATCCGTTCAGGACGTTATGACGTAATCCTCGCTGGTGGCGCTGAAAGCACAATCTGTGGATTCGGTACACTTTCGTTCACAGTTCTCCATGCTCTTTCTACAAAGTGGGCAGATGATCCAACAAAGGCTTGCCGTCCATTCGACAAGGACCGTGACGGATTCATCATGGGTGAAGGTGCAACAATCCTCGTACTCGAAGAATATGAACACGCAAAGGCACGTGGCGCAAAGATCTACTGTGAGCTCGCTGGTTACGGTTCATCTTCTGATGCTTACCACCTTACAGCTCCTAACCCAGACGGAATCTGCGGTGCAAAGGCTATGACAATGGCTATGAAGGACGCTGGTGTTGAACCAAAGGATGTTACATACTACAACGCACGCGGAACATCAACATCAAAGAACGACTCTGGAGAAACAAAGATGCTCCACATCGCATTCGGTGATGCAGCAAAGGATCTCCACATTTCTTCAACAAAGTCTATGACAGGTCACTGTCTCGGAAACGCAGGTTCCCTCGAAGCTCTTATGTGTGTAAAGGCAATCCAGGACAGCTATATCCCAGCAACAATCAACCTCGACAACCCAGATGTAGAAGGTGGATGTGACCTTAACTACACACCAAACAAGGGTCTTGAGATGCCAGTTGATGTTGCAATGTCTGGAAACTTCGGTTTCGGTGGACACAACGGTATCGTAGTATTCAAGAAGGTTAACTAATGAGCGTAACAACAGACATCAAATCACTTTTGCCACACCGCGATCCATTCCTCTTTGTAGATGAAATCATCAGCTGCGACGACGAAGGAAGCGTAAGTGAGCACACATTCACAGAAAACGAGTTCTTCTTCAAGGGACACTTCCCAGAATATCCTGTAGTACCAGGTGTCATCCTCTGTGAGACAATGGCACAGGCCGGTGGAGCAGCCCTCAGCTACCAGAAGAAATTCGAAGAAGGCGCATTGTTCTTCTTTGCTACATTGGACAAGGTAAAGTTCCGTAACCAGGTTCGCCCAGGCGACAAGGTTCGCATGGAAATCAAGAACCTTCGCGTAAGCCCAAAGATGATCAAGCAGTCCGGCAAAGCCTTCGTAGGCGACACACTCTGCGCCGAAGCCGAATGGATGTGTCTTGTAGGAAAATCTAACTAATTCCCCCCCCGTCATTGCGAGTCCGAAAGGGCGTGGCAATCCACATGCAGGCAAGCAAGGCAGGCATGGATTGCTTCGTCGCCGTGCTCCTCGCAATGACGGCAAGGGATAAAAAAAGGGATGTTCTTCTGAACATCCCTTTTTTTATCCCTTGCGGGGAAATCATTTTTTTGTTGATTTTCTTGTGGCCGCCTTGGTTGCGGTCTTTTTTACGGCTGTCTTTGCTGCGGTTTTCTTTGCTGCAGGCTTTTTTGCGCCAGATCTGGCTGTCTTTGCTTTTTCAGCGGTCTTTGTTCCGTCTTTTCTTGGTCTACCACCTTTTTTCCCATTTTCACGGGATGCGGCGGCTTTCTTGTCACTTTTTACGCGTCCAAGAAGCTTGCCTGCGTTTGTAAGTGGCAGCGGAATCTCCCTTGTCTGCCATTCCTTAAGTTCCGTCTTTGAAGCCTTCTTCAGGTCCGTAAGCTGACGAATGACCTCATAGGCCTGGTCAAGGCGTGTTTTAACGTTGCCGGCAAAGGTTTTCTCATTTATGTTGGCGGTCTGTTCCTCAAGATTCTCAATGAGATCAAGAATTTCCTTAGCTGAAAGGGCAATGTCGGCTGCAACATCAGAAATATCCATTTCCTTGACTGCCGCAGTCTTGAATTCCCTCAGGGCATCGATGATTACTTTGTCCTTGGCTGTAAGTTCCAGGGGCCCGTCGCGGAATTCCGCCCCAAGAAGAAAAAGAGAGATGTTTGAATCCAGCATGTTAAGGTCAAAAATCTTTGCGGAATCCGGTTTTGGAGACAGATTCATCTCGTTGATCCTGCGTTCGATATGTTTCTGGAGTTCTATGATATCCTTCTTTTCTACTATCATATGCTAGATTTTATCCTTTTTTGATGTTGTGTCAATTGTAGAACCGTCCATGTCTCCCGGAAGCCAGAAAATCCGTGAGAGCCCTTGAATAAACGGTTTTTTGCCCCTTTTCTAACAAATTATTCTTGCGAATTCCGCCACCTATGGTACAATTATAATAATATATTAATTAGTGAAATAAACAAAAAAGTGATTGCTTTTTTCTTGTTTTAGAGGAGGACAGGAAAAAATGGATGTCAAAAAAGTAACACGTCTATTTAAACTCTCAATGGCTGCGGGGCTTTTGATTCCG
>JAGHUO010000172.1 GCA_018064785.1 Candidatus Treponema equi | reverse complement strand
GAATGCGGTCGTGAGATCAAGGAACAGTCCATTGACCAGATTGTAGATACCATTCTTTCATGGAGCGAAGGAACAAAGCTTACCTTGCTTGCCCCGGTGATCCGTGGAAAAAAAGGTGAGCATCAGAAGATCATTGACGATGCAAAGAAAAGCGGATTTGTACGCGCCCGCATAGATGGCCTCATGGTTGAACTTGAGGATTCTATAAAGCTGGACAAGCAGAAAAAGCATACAATCGAAATCATAGTTGACCGTATTGTACTCAAGGCAGACATCAGAAAGCGTCTTGCTGATTCCGTTGAGACAGCCCTTAATTCTTCAGCCGGAATTGTAATAGCCCTTCGCCGTGTAAACAAAGGTGACGCCGCCTACAAGGAAGTCTGCGAGGCTATGGATCTACGCGGAACAAAATACGATCGCGACGCGGAATACATTGAGGAAGAAGTTTTCTTCAGCCAGAAGAACGCATGTCCTGACTGTGGTGTTTCAGTTCCGGAACTTCAGCCACGTCTTTTCTCATTCAACAATCCATTTGGAGCCTGTCCGGACTGTACCGGTCTTGGTGAAAAAATGGAATTCGACATGGAACTCATATGCCCGGACAAGGAGCTTAGCTTCAATGAATATGCCTTTGCTCCTTTCAATCCAGACAGCAACTGGAACAGCGCATTGTTTGGTGCTGTTTTTGACGACATTGAATTTGACGCCAATTCTCCTGTAAAGGAAATGTCAAAAAAGCAATGGGATATTGTCTGGAACGGAACCGGTGACCGTGCCCTTAAATGGGTTTACCAGAAGCAAAGCGGTGAAGGCATGAGCACATACAACAGACCTTGGCCGGGAATCCTTTCTGAACTCCGACGCCGCTATGCGGAAGCCTGGGGTGACAGCGCCCGTGAAAACCTAGAGAAATTCATGTCCCATAAGGAATGCAAGAGCTGTTGTGGAAAAAGACTTCGCAAGGAAGCTCTTGGTGTCACTGTAGGGGGAATGAACATCTGGGACCTTACGGAACTTTCCGTTAGCGATACCATCGAATTTTTTGAAAAGCTCAATCTTACGGAAACAGAAAGAAAGATAGCTGCTCAGGTTTTAAAAGAAATCACAAGCCGTCTTTCATTCCTGAAAAATGTAGGTCTTGATTACCTGACATTGCAGAGAAGTGCTGCGACCCTTTCCGGTGGTGAGGCACAGCGAATCCGTCTTTCTACCCAGATCGGTTCAGGCCTTACGGGTGTCATGTACATCCTTGACGAACCTTCCATCGGACTTCATCAGAGGGACAACCAGCGTCTCATAGATTCCCTTACATATCTTCGAGATCTGGGAAACACTGTCATCGTCGTTGAACATGACGAGCAGACATTGCTTACCGCTGACTGGCTTGTGGACATTGGGCCGGGTGCCGGTGTTCACGGCGGAACTGTAATGGCAAGCGACACACCTGCCAACGTGATGAAAAATCCCAACAGTATTACCGGCAAATATCTTGCAGGCCTCATACGCATGCCTATACCTAAAGAAAGAAGGGCAGGAAACGGAAAGTGCATCTCCATCCATGGTGTGACGGAACACAACCTCAAGGACATTTCCTGCGATATTCCTCTTGGAACCTTTACATGCATTACAGGTGTGTCGGGCAGCGGAAAGTCTACATTGCTTAACGATGTTTTCTTCCCGGCCGCAAGCAACAAGATCATGAAAAGTGAATTTTCGGTTGGGGCATACAAGAAAATCACGGGACTTGAAAATATCGACAAGATAATCAACATAGACCAGAGCCCTATTGGACGAACTCCACGAAGCAATCCTGTCACTTATATCGGAGTCTTTGATAAAATCCGCGAACTCTATTCATCCATGCCAGAAGCAAAGGCAAAAGGCTACAAACCTGGTAGATTCAGCTTCAATGTAAAAGGTGGCCGCTGTGAGAACTGCCAGGGAGCCGGAACAATCACAATCGAAATGAACTTCCTTCCAGATGTTTTCATCCAGTGCGATGTCTGTCATGGAAAAAGATTCAACAGGGAAACCCTTGAGGTACTGTATAAAGGAAAATCAATCAGCGATGTCCTTGAGATGACCGTTGAGGATGCCGCCGATTTCTTTGCAGGTATACCACACATCCAAAGGAAGCTTGAGACCCTCAAGAATGTTGGTCTTGGATATATCACCCTTGGCCAGAATGCCCTGACACTTTCCGGTGGTGAGGCACAGCGCGTCAAGCTTGCGGCTGAACTTGCACGTCCATCAACAGGAAAGACTCTTTATATTCTTGATGAACCAACGACTGGTCTTCACTTTGTCGATGTAATGAACCTGATGCAGATCATTCATGCACTTGTAGATAAGGGAAATTCCGTGGTCATGATTGAGCATAACCTTGATGTAATATGTCAGGCTGACCATATTATTGACCTTGGTCCTGAAGGCGGAACAGGCGGTGGACAGATTATAGCTACCGGAACTCCTGAGCATGTTGCAAAGATTAAGGAAAGCTACACGGGAAAATACGTTGCAGAAATGCTTGCCCGTGAAAAGGAAAGAGATAGAAAAATAAAAGAATAAGATTAGATGAATATAAAATTTGTTTTTCAGCAACTTAAATTCCTCATTGCGGCATGTATGCTTGTTTTATCAGGAACTATTGCCTTTGCCGCCGACGACAATACTACTGTCATCACGATTGATGGTGCTGATTCTTCAACATATAAAAAGAACGAAAAAGACGGAAGTGATGAGATTTTCCTTTCCGGTGACGTAGCGATTTCCGTTGAAAAGGGGAGTACCAAACTTTCCATTAAGGCTGATGAGATAACTTACAACCGCACTACAGAGACCTTGTTTGCAAAAGGAAACATTGAGCTTGTCCAGTCCGGCACATCTGCCGGTGAGCAGACAATCACAGCTACCAGCCTTCTTGTAAACACTTCGACCCTGGAAGGTATATTTGACAATGGCCGTGCCATCCAGACCCAAAGTGACGCCCTTAATCTTCCTTCCGGTTCCACCCTCATTGTTGCCTCAAGAATATTTGGCCGTGATTCTTCCAGTACCATCGCGTTCAAGAAAGCAGAGCTTACTTTCTGTGATGATGAAAATCCACACTGGAAAATCCGCGCTTCAAGAATATGGCTCCTTCCTGGTGGCGAATTTGCATTTTTCAATGCTGTTCTTTCAATCGGCCAGGTTCCAGTTCTTTATCTTCCTGCCTTCTACTATCCTAAGGATGAGCTGATCTTCAATCCTTCCATCGGATACAAGGAAAGACATGGTTATTATTTCCAGACCACGACATACATCATGGGTAGGAAACCTCTTGAGCCGACGGACCTTTCGTCTTCTTCCGGTTCAGGCAGCAGTGATGACATCACCAAAGGTATCTTCAACTTCATGAAGCCTTCCGTCTTGAAGGAACAAAGGCGTGAAGGTCTTATCCTTCATAATCTTGATGAGGACTACACCGGTGACACATCACATTACCTTAAACTCATTGGTGATTATTATACAAACCTTGGATTTGTGGCAGGAATCGACGGTGTGTTCTCTCCAAAGAATGAATATATTTCCTCTATCTCCGCATCGGTTCGACTTGGTTTTACCAATACTGTTTTTTATAGTGGCGGTGCTTATACTCCATACTCTTCCACAGGAGATATTTACAAGGACAGCGCAAATTTCATGGGTGTCCATACTCCTTTCAGATTTGGAGCCAATTTCAAGGCTGACATATCAAAGCCTCTTGCATTCCATCTTTCGATGCCTATCTTCAGCGACCCGTACTTCACTGAAGATTTTGACAGCCGCTCTGAATCCCTTGACTGGATCAGCTTCTTCATGAACAACGATTCAAAGGACAAGACCGACAGCGAAGATAAAAGCAGCCAGACAACTTCCTTTACATGGAACATGGATACTTCCTACAAGATTCCGTTGCCTGATTTTGTCTATCCATATGTCTCAAATCTGTCTTTGTCAAGCATCTCCTCGTCCATCATTTTCAATACAAAACTTAGAAGCGGTGCTGATTGGAATTCAAAGCCAAACGACTGGAAAAACATGACACCGGAACGTGCCTTCTTCTACCCATCGCAGGTTACTCCTATAAAGATTTCCGGAAAGCTTGATGGAACTTTGTATCAGTATCCACCTGCTGCTCCAAAATCAAAGAGCACACCGTCATTCGCCGTATCCATGAACATTCCGCCTGAATTGATGACTCAGGATGAGCGTGAGGCCTGGGAAAAGAAAAAGGCTGAGGAAGCCGCAAAAAAAGCTGCGGAAAAAGGTGAAGAAGGAGCTGTTGAAGAAACAACAAAGGTTGAGGAATCTCAGGAAACAAAAGAAGAAGAGGAAGAAAAGAAATATAAATTTACATTCACCGAACTTGATGTAAAAACTTCCGGAGTCAAGAACATCAAAGATGCTGAATACAGTCTTACATACAGCGTTAACCCTCAGTATTCATCTCAGCTTAACTATGATTCAGGAAAACTTTCAAATCCTGAAGATTTCAGCTGGTCTGATCTTTATTCTTCATATTATCAGATTCAGGTTCCGACAACCCTTACAAGCAACCTCACTTTGAAGGATAATTTTACTTCTGTACGCAATACTTTCCAGTTCAATCCTGTCTATCAGAAACATCCAAATCTTGATGGCTATGCAACTGAAGCTTCAAAAAATTCCGTAAAGCTTACAGACTATAAAGCCCGCAAGATGGATCTTACAAATACAAACGCGGTTTCTTTCAGGCCTTTTGTTTTCAATGAATATTTCAAGGAAACAAGGCTTGAATGGAATACAAATATAAAACTCATAAAAACCAATTTCATCGGTGACGCTGATAATCCAGAATGGGAATACATTACCGCCGACCTTACTGATGATGAATCCGTTACATCCCATACTCTCAGTGCCGTCTTTGCCGCAAAGGAAGATGATTTTTCTCAGACCTTTACATTGACATCAAACCTTCCACCTCAGAAGGACGAATATAACGGAACCCTTACATTCGGATTCCCTTATGTGACAACGACTGCAAGCACTGGAATCTACCAGAAGTCAAAGGATGAAGATGAATACTTGTGGAATCCATTCAGACAGTCCCTTACTGTAAGTCTTTTTGACAAGACTCTTTCCCTTACGGAATCCTACAACTACGATATAGAGAACGGCAATCACGACTCAATGAAGCTTTCTGCCAGCTGGAAAAACCTGCAGGTGGCCTATACGATGCAATATACAACCGTTTATGATTTCGATAAAAATTCAGGATGGGTTCAGAAGGCAGACAAGGAATTTGCTCCATACTCATTCAGCATTGCCTATGCCACACAGAACAAGACCTACCGCTACTGGAAAAGAAGGGTTACCTGGGCTCCTTCCTTGAGTTCAAGTATTGTATACGACTGCGTGCGTCCGACAAACAGCTATTTCCGTTTTGTTCCTGCTGTTTCATTCAAGATACACGAGCAGTTTGAGCTTACTTTCAGCTCGGAATCCCAGAACAACGTCATTTTCCGATACATACAGAACTATGTGGGCTATGAAGATGCTGTTGCCGGTGAGACAAATCCATTGAAGGATCTTTACAATTCTTTTGCCTTCTGGGGAAATGGACAGTTTATTGATCCCGATCAGGAAAACCGTAAAAGTTCCGGATTCAAGATCAAGAATTTCAAGATCAGTGTAAAAAGAATCCTTCATGACTGGAGCCTCGAAGGTGATGTCACCTTCAAACCTCGTTATGTAACAAAAAGTGACGGTCGAAAAGACTTTGACTATCATCCATACATCACATTGTGCGTTTCATGGCATCCAATGCCTAGTATGAAGACAAACTTGGTTGATGATTATGGTACATGGTCTCTCAATCCATAAAAAACTTGCTTTATGTTTTTTTATGATTTAGACTGAAGTTATAGAAAAAAAACTGACGGAGGTTTTTTATGGCTGATAAGAAAGACACATCTGCTAAAATCAAAAAAGAACTTAAGGATTTTTTTGATTCAAGTCTTGAGGCATCTAAGAAAGGACTTAAGAAGGCTGGTATTGCCATCAGTGAATTTGGTGATACTTCTGTGATCAAAATCGATATTACAAAATACAAGGTCAAGCTTGAAAAGAAATATGAGGAACTGGGCAAGCTTTGCGCAAAGTTACTCATTGATGAAAAAAAGGCAAGCTTCGCAAAGAAGGATGAAGATGTAGCCGCTCTCCTTGAATCCATAAAGCAGCTTAAGGATAAGGTTGCCGCAAAGGAAAAGGAACTTAAGGCACACAACAAGAAGGAAGCTTCTGCAAAGAAGGGAGAGGCAAAGAAGCCTGCTGCAAAAAAGACTGTAAAGAAAGAGACCGCCACAAAAAAGGCGGTAAAAAAAGCACCTGCCAAGAAAGGATCTTCTGACAAGACCATAGTGGCAAAGTAAAAGCAAAGGGTTCCCTCATGGGAACCTTTTTTCATAAATCAGATTTTACTGTGGCAACGGCAAGGCTAAGTTCCTTCTCAAAGTTTTCTTCCAGAGATTTAAGGTCTCCCTGGCTTTTCCCCCTTAAAAGGTCTTCCAATAGCTGTCCTGCATATGCGGCTCGTTCTGCAGCGATCTGACGGGCTGCACCCTTGAAGCTATGAACATAGCCTGCGGCTTCCTTCATGTCTCCCTTTTGGATGAGCAAGTCCAACTGGTTCCTGTCAAAGGTCTTGTCAAAAACAAAAGACCGTTCAAGTTCCTTGAGCAGTTCCTCTTCGTCTCCAACCATTTCAAGGGCAAGTTCCCTGTTAAATACTTCCATACAATTATAGTAACACATTAGAATTTCTGTTACAATTGAAACATGAAAAACCTGACATTTGCCTGCAAATTAAATCTTGCAATATCAATCGCTTTTACATTGCTATGTCTTTCTTTTAGACCAGATATTTCGGTAATGGCATTTCCTGTTTCCCTTATTTTCACTCTGATAATGTTCTTCTATACATACAGGACTCTTATTGTAAAAGCGGATATTTCCCGTCTCAATGCAATAAGAAGATTTTTCCAGTATGAACCTTTCATATACATTACGGCTTTTGTTATCCAGCGTTCCGGCAAGGAAGGATTTTCCGTTGCATATGACGCCATATGTTCGATTGTCTGGGTGGTACTTGCAGTTGTTTCCTTTGTGATCCAGTATTACATTTCCGAAAAGAGGGTAGACAACCTTAATCCCCAGTGGAAGGAATACAGGGCTTCTCATCCAGTTGTAAAACCTAAGGGACTTAAAAGAATCGTCTTTGAGGCTCTTGAATGGGTTGATGCTCTTTTCCAGGCTGTATTCACCATCATTCTTCTTAACATATTCCTTTTCCAGCTTTATGAGATTCCGTCTGAAAGTATGGTTCCGACCTTCCTCATCAAGGATCGTGTGGTTGTTTTCAAGACCTTTGCCGGACCTAAATTCCCTCTTTCTGATTTTGGACTTCCTTATCTTACAAAATATGACCGTGGAGACATTGTCGTTTTCCGTAATCCTCATTATGGTATGGAACGCAAGAACGAGGTCAAGACTTTCTTCAGCCAGTTTATCTACATGTGCACTCTTACTTTGCTCAAGACCAATACTGATGAAAATGGTGAGCTTAAGGCAGATCCTCTTGTAAAACGCGTATGTGGTGTTCCTGGCGAACAGCTTTATATGCTGGACGGAACCATGTACAGCCGCACAAAGAAAAGCAATGAATTCAAAGAGGTTCCTCAGGATTCTCAATGGGCTGCCTGGGACCTTAATCCTTTGACGGAAAGAACAAAGTCAAAGATCCAGCAGATTCCATTGTCAAAAAAGCAGGCTGCCGATGTCCTTGAAGTTGAATCCATGAGACGCAATCTTGACCTTACTTCCGCTGCCTTGGAATGTGAAAGCCTGGCTCGTGAGTTTGCTTCCCTTGCTAAACCAAATTCAAGAAAGAACCTGGATGCTGAACTTTTCTCAAAGAATGACCTTATGGTATACAATCTCTTCAGCAGCGTTAACAATGAAACAATCACTCTCATGACTGCTTCAGGCGGAGCCGCATGGTTTGACGGTTTCATAAATAACTGGCATAGAAAGAATCCTTCTTATGCAAAAGAAATGGATGACAAGTACGAGGAATGCTGCTTCAGGCTTGATGTCATGGTAAAGCTGGTCTTTGCACGTCTTGTAGTCCGTACAGCACATCTGATCAATGATGGCGTTTCCGCAAGCGAGTGGGGCGGCGACAGTTTCCGTAGGGAATGTTTTGAGAAAGCACAGAAGCTTACTGACTACGTCTTTGAAATGGATCTTAGGAACATGCCTGTTTTCCCTGCAAACAATCCAGACGGAACAGCAAACTACATTCCGGAAAACTGTTATTTCATGATGGGGGACAACCGCTACAACAGCATGGATATGAGACACAGCTACGAGCAGAAGCTTGAACCGCTGTCAAAGCTGGATGATGTTTCCGTGACTTATTACACAAATATGGAACCACAGTGGGTCAACAGAAACCGTATGCTTGGCAAGGCCTGTTTCAGATTCTGGCCATTAAGCAGGGCAGGAGTTCCTGGAATAGGACTGCGTGAGATCAGAAAATAAGAATTTGACAATCATCTATGTATAAAACAAAAGAGCCTTTCAGAAGATCTTCTGAAAGGCTCTTTTGTTTATTCAGGTTAAATGGCTACTGTCTACCGTGACAGGCCTTGTATTTCTTTCCGCTGCCACAAGGACATGGATCATTGCGTCCAACCTTAGGCTGTGTTCTCATCACTGTAACGCTCTGTCCCTGACGGCCGCTCTTCATTGCGCTTTCCTTTGCACCCTGCTGGGCCTGTCTTGCGTTGAATGCTCCGTTTGAACCAGATGCCATAGGAGACTGTGCCGAAGCATCCTCGTGCTGTGCCTTCATCTGTGTAGGCATTACGCGCTTAGGTGCTGGTTCTCCATTGATCTGAACCTTGACTCTGAAAATGAGGCTTGAAACCTTGTCACGGATGAATCCAAGCATTTCGTCAAATGCGTCAAATCCGTCATTCTTGTATTCTGTGAGAGGGTTTTTCTGACCATAGCCACGAAGATGTACCGATTCCTTGAGACCATCGAGGAATTCAAGCTGGTCAAGCCACTTCTTGTCGATCATCTGGATATACTGGTATCTGATGAACATGTTGAGCTGCTGTTTTCCAACAAGCATTTCCTTCTGTGTGATGTCATCCTGAAGGATGGCCTTTACGCCCTCTGGTGTCAGGCGGTCATATTCAACATTCTGTCCGAATGTCTGGCGGATAGTATCAGCAAGCTGGCTCTTTGAGGCACCTTTTCCCTTTCCGTATGTCTCAAAAATGTCATCTACTGTTTCAAGGGCGTTGTTGAGTACACGTGTGCTCAGGTTTTCATCAACGAGTATGTCGTCTCTCTGTCCGTAAATGAACTTTCTCTGCTGGTTGAGAACATCATCATAGTCAAGAAGATGCTTACGGATTTCAAAGTTGCGTTCTTCTACCTTCTTCTGGGCCTTTTCGATAGAACGGTTGAGCATAGGGTGGTTGATTGGTTCACCTGGCTTCATGCCGATTCGTGACATGATGGCTTTCATCTTTTCGCCACCAAAGAGTCTCATAAGGTCGTCGTCCATGGAAATGTAGAACTTAGAGCGTCCTGGGTCACCCTGACGTCCAGAACGTCCACGAAGCTGGTTGTCAATACGGCGGCTTTCATGACGTTCAGAACCGATGACATAAAGACCACCAAGAGCCTTTACTTCATTGCAGTCTGCAAGCCACTTGTCGTATTCAAGTTTGCGGGCTTCCTCAAGCTTTTCTGGTGTAGCATCTGTTCCGGCTCTCTTGATTGCACGGCTTTCAAGTGATCCACCAAGCTTGATATCTGTACCACGACCGGCCATGTTTGTTGCGACTGTGACCGCACCCTTAGAACCTGCGTTCTCGATGATATGTGCTTCACGTTCGTGGTTCTTTGCGTTCAATACTTCGTGTGGAATTCCATTGCGTGTAAGTATTGCGCTGAGGTGCTCAGACTTTTCAACTGAAACTGTACCGATAAGGATAGGCTGGCCCTTTGCATGGGCTTCCTTTACTTCCTTTGCGATGGCAACCCATTTGTCTGCCTCGTTGAGATATACTTCGTCGTCCTCGTCCTTGCGAGCAACCGGTCTGTTTGTAGGAATTGCCACAACATCGAGTTCGTAGATCTTTGAGAATTCAACTGCTTCTGTCGCTGCTGTACCGGTCATGCCCGAAAGCTTGTCGTACATGCGGAAGAAGTTCTGGTATGTGATTGTTGCAAGTGTGCGGCTCTTCTGGGCAACTTTAAGGTGTTCCTTTGCTTCGATTGCCTGGTGGAGTCCATCACCGTAACGACGGCCTTCAAGGATACGTCCTGTGAATTCATCGACGATCTGAACCTGTCCTTCCTGTACCACGTAATCAACATCTACATGGTAGAGGGCATGGGCGCGGATGGCCTGTGTGAAGTAGTGTACATATTCAAAGTTCTCAGAATCGAAAACAGTTGTTCCTTCTGCGATCAGGTGCTGCTTAAGGAGAATCTCATTGATCTTGTTCATTCCCTTGTCTGTGAATGAAACGCGCTTTGACTTTTCATCAAGCTTATAGTCACCTTCAAGGGCCTCTCTCTCTTCTGGTGTCATGTCGACTTCATCAGGGTAGTCGTCAGTCTTAGGATCCTTTTCAACTTCCTTGAACATGCCTACATACTTGTCGACTTCCTGGAACTTGAATGTATCATCTTCAGCCTGTCCGGAAATGATGAGAGGTGTTCTTGCCTCATCAATGAGGATGGAGTCAATTTCATCGACGATACAGAAATTGAAACCGCGCTGTGTCTTTGCTGCCATTTCGATCTGCATGTTGTCGCGGAGATAGTCGAAACCGAATTCGCTGTTTGTTCCGTATGTAAGGTCGCAGTTATAGGCGGCTTTGCGTGCCTCGTTGTCCATGCTTGAGAGGATGCAGCCTACAGTCTGTCCAAGGAACTTGTATACACGGCCCATCCACTTGCTGTCACGTTCAGCAAGGTATTCGTTTACTGTAACGATGTGGACACCTTTGCCAGAAAGGGAGTTGAGGTAAGCTGCACATACACACATGAGTGTCTTACCTTCACCTGTCTTCATTTCAGTGATCTTTCCTGAATGGAGTACAAGGGAACCCATAAGCTGGCAAGGGTAGGCGCGTTCACCAAGAACACGCTTTGCGGCTTCACGGGCAAGTGCGAATGCATCAACGAGAATATCATCAAGAGTCTCACCATTGGCAAGGCGGTCTTTAAAAATCTTAGTCTGTTCAGGGAATTCTTCGTCCTTGAAGGCTTGTGCCCAAGACTCACGGGCTTCTACTGCTTTTACTACAGGCTCAAGGGCCTTCACTGCGCGGTCATTTGCTGATCCAAATACGAAAGTCAATACTTTGTCAAACATAATAGGATAATATACACAATAATCGAATAAAATTCAAATATTGCAATTATTTCTTTCTTTATATATTGTTTAAAACTATGAAGAAATCAGTAAAAGCAACCCTGCTTGCTGTTGTTCCGCTTGTATTTCTTTCCTGCTCAAAAAGCCGTGTCGTGGCAAGCGTAGAGAAAGAAAATCTTTTCAGTCTGGAATACGGCAACTTTGAGGATGAACTTAATCTATTTGACCTTGGACATTCCGGTGAAATCAATACTTCACTGTGCATGCACGACGGTTTTTTCTATATATTGAACGGTGAATCAAAGAAAATCATGGAGATGAACAGCTACGGAAATCTGCTGACTCTCTACTACAATGATGAGGTGAATCCTCGTCCTTCTTTTGCCAGACAGGAAACTTCTACAAGTTCCACAAGAAATGCAGTTGCCTATCCTTTCAATGACATAAGCGGAATTGCCGTGGATTCGAGAAAATATCTTTATGTCGTTGAGCGTCTTCCACTGGAACGCCAGGAAAACGACACAAAGGAAAAAATGTCCCTAAGCCAGGTTATCCTTCGCTTTGATGAAAAAAAGAAATTCATCAACTACATAGGCCAGCAGGGACCAGGCGGAACTCCATTCTCCTTCGTAAAGAACATCTATACCACCGAGAGGAACGAGCTTGTTGTTGTATGCACCATGCCTCAAGGTATGACAGTCTACTGGTATTCCGCCGACGGATATCTTCTCTATACGATTCCGGTTGAAAAACAGAACATACCTAATCCTTTTGTGGAGGAAAACGGCGACCATTTTTTCTCCCTGGACAACATTGTTCCTGACTTCAGAAAAAGGACCCTTTATCTGAAGGTCGATTATTTTTCAAGCTATATCGATGAATCATCAAGAGTTCAGTCTGGCATTGAATATGTGACCACTCTCATACATCCATTCAGCGTTGACCAGAACAGCTATGAATTCCCGATTACGATTCCGCCTTACAGCGAAGAAGTTTCCGAAGGATTCAGCAAGGAAAGCTTTGACATTCCTTATGATTTCCTTGGAATCACGGAATCAGGCTGGCTTTATTTCATAGTCAGCACACAGAATGGTTTTACGGTTCAGATGGTTCAGTCTGACGGACAAAGGATCCTCAAGCGCAACATTGATCTCAACCGTGAGGAAAATCTCTACTATTCATTCAGCTTGAGCCGCGAGGGAATCATCAGTGTTCTTCTTGTGGAAAAAGAAAAGGCCCAGGTTGCATGGTGGCGCGCAGACTCTTTGATCCAGTCTGTCATTAAAAACTAAGGGCTGACCATGGAAGAGATTACTGACGACAAGCCTATTGAATATACGGACCCAGAAAGCCAGGAACTCGTCTTTCACCATGAGAGGGGTAGTTTCCGCCGTTTGGAAAACAGCCATACAAGGGATTTTGCCACGGGCCGCATAAAGACCAGTCCTGGTTTTTTCAAGGCTCTGGTTGCAACTAGGGGAAACAAGCTTGTGTTCATCACAATGCTTATGGTTCTTGGCGTTGTTGTTTTTCTTGGGTTCTTCAAGCGCGATGAAAGTGATGTCATAGGCGGAATCAACTGCAGCCTCTCTGCCTTTTCCTTTGACGGACAGGTTTATGTCACTTGTGAATTTTCATCTACCGACAGAAAGAAAGACGATCTGCCCGTGGACTTTGATATCCTCTACGAATGCATCAATTCAGACAACGCGGTGGCAGACAAGAAAAATGAATCCGTGACCTATGTTCCATCAGAAAAGATGCTCAACCACGTGATTTTCACTGACTATGATCTCAAATCTGTAAAGGCAAGGGTAAGGTACAAGGATCAGGAAAAAGTTCTTTCTGCGCGCATAGGGCAAAGGTAATTTGCGTTTTTTATATAAATCATATATTCTATAGAGAGGAGCATTTATGGCACAGTTTTATTTCCTTTCAGTTTTAATGAACATACTTTCAGGTCTCATCCTTGTTTTTGGAATCAACCTTGCTTCACAGAAACTTGACCTTGATTTCGATGAAGAAGAAGAGGTTTCTGATAAAAAGGCAAAGGTAAAGAAGACTTTTGGCGAACTTGGTCTGGATAGTCCAGGATTCCGCATGGTCGTAGGTGTGCTCTGTGTCTTTGTTGCCGTCATGAAAATCCTTTCAGTATTCAGAAACGATGTTCCTGTTCTTGGAGACCTTTTCCCGGCAATGGCAGGATTTGCCGGCGGTGCTTCTATTCTTCTGGAATACTATGTCGCTACCACTGATACAGATATTTCAGTAAATGAAAATGTGCAGAAGGTTTTCATCGATTCAAGAAAAATGATCGGCTATGTGTGCTTTGCCGCCGCTGTGCTTCATTTTGTATTTCCTCAGGTACTTTTCCTCTAGAGGCATTCTATGTCCAGTGTATCAATAGCCTGCATCGCCATAGAAAATGGAAAGGTTCTCGTTGCCCACAGAAATCCTACAGGTCAGATGGGCAATCGTTGGGAATTCCCTGGTGGCAAGGTTGAAGATGGAGAGGATGATGTTGTTGGCATAATCCGTGAATTTCAGGAAGAATTCGGAGTCGAGGTCAAAGTTGGAGACCATATCGCTGATGCTGAATTCGAACATAACGGCAAGAAAAGAAAACTCCATGCCTACAGGATTTTTGTTCCTCATGACGGAATTACCGAACCTTATGTGCTTACAGAGCATACGGAATATAAATGGGTTGATATCGATGAGATACCTTCCTTGGAATTTGTTGATTCCGATCTTCTGATCTATCCTGAAGTAAAGCTTTATGTTGGTGCCTTGAAATGAAAAAACTTCTGGTTTCTCTTTTTTTCGCTTTGTGTTTTGTTTCTTTCTTTAGCTGTACAAAGGAACGTTCCATCGAACTTAATTCCGATGATTCTCTTTCGATAACTCCCGACCAGGAATGGGCTGTCATAAAGGTTCCTTATGCTGCTTTTCTTGAAGAATGCGACTATTCATCAAAGGTAAAGATCCATGCAAGAAGCGGCGATGTTTTCCTTGTAAAAGGCAAGGAATTCGTAAAGAAGGAAGTGGAGCCTCAGGGAAAGAGCAGGAACAGAAAAGCAGTCGAAGAATTCGAGACCTGGTACAAGTTTGAGGAAGGCTGTCTTTCTGCGTCATTGGTGGATGTCTACGACACCAAACTTAAGGCCATGAGCGCTGCTGTAAAATTACAAAAAAAGGAATAGATAAAAAAAGGGGCAGGATAAAATCCTGCCTCTTTTCTATTTGAATAGATCAATTAAGCATTCTTGATTTTGTCTGCAGCTTCTTCGACTGTAATGTCAGCAAACTGCTCGCGTGTCTTAAGATTCTTGAGTGTAAGCTTGCCGGCTGCGGCCTGTTCTTTGGAAACAAGAACACCCCAGATCATTCCCTTCTTTTCAGTTACTGCATACTGCTTGTTCATCTTTACGCAGTCTGGGAAAACTTCAACGGCAACATCCTTTGCACGGAGAGCGCTTGCCACACCCTGGTAATGAGCTGCAAGTTCTTCGTCGCAGTTGAAGATTTCTGCATCAAGGTAGCTGCCTTTTGCTTCAGTGATTCCAAGTTCTGTAAGACCTGCGATAAGGCGGTCAAGACCGATTGAAGCTCCTACGCCTGGAAGCCTGTCCTTCATGTAAAGTCCTGCAAGGTTATCGTATCTTCCGCCTGAACATACTGAGCCGATTGATGGAAGGTCGTTGAGGAATGTCTCGTAGACAACGCCGGTATAGTAATCAAGGCCACGGGTAATGCTTGGATCAAGTGTGTATGTGGCATCGATTCCGGCTGCCTTCATCATGGCATAGATGTCCTTCATGCGTTTTGAGTCTTCTGCTTCTCCGCCTGCAAGGTTTTCAATGTTAGCAAGAGTCTCTTCGAAAGTTCCGCATGGCTTGATGTAGCCAAGGATTTTATCTGCATCATCTGCATTTCCGGTAACTTCTGTAAGTTCCTTCTTTACTTCTTCTTCTCCAACCTTTGCAAGCTTGTCTACGATGCGGAGGATGTCATCAGACTTGTCCTTTGCCCCGATTTTTTCAAGAAAGCGGTTGAAGATTCCGCGGTGGTTTACGTGGATTGTAATTTTTTCAACGCCGATGGAAGCAAGGGCGGCCTTCATCAAAGCAAGGACTTCAAAGTCTGCTGTAGCGCTGTCTGTGCCTACAGTGTCAAAGTCGCACTGGATGAATTCCCTGTAGCGTCCAGCCTGAGGTTTTTCTCCGCGCCAGACCTTTGAGATGTGGTAACGTTTGAAAGGGAAGTAGAGCTCTTCCTTGTGCTGTGCTGTGTAGCGTGCGAAAGGAACCGTAAGGTCAAAACGCATTGCGACATCACGGCCGCCATTGTCCTCAAAGCGGAACATCTGCTTTTCTGTTTCCCCGTTGCTCTTGCGAAGAAGGATTTCTGTATATTCAAGGACCGGTGTATCGATTGGAACAAATCCGTATGAACGGTAAGTGTGTGTAAGTTTTTCAATCAGGTCTGAACGAAGAATCTCGTCCTGTGGTAAAAAATCTCTGAAACCTTTCAAAATTTTAGGCTGAATCAAATCCATAAATCTAATCCTTATTTTCTTTATGATGATTTTATAGTAGACTTATTTTATCGAATAACTTTATTTATGGGAATATAAACGCATATGCTTTTTGCAGTTGATATCGGAAATACAAATGTTGTTGTCGCTGTTTTCAATGGTGATAAGGTCATCCAGCAGTGGAGAATTTCTTCAGACACAAAAAGAACTGGAGATGAATATACATCCATCATCCTGACCCTTTGCCGCGATGCAGGCATTGATACAACTCTTTTTTCAAAGGGAATCATAAGCTCCGTTGTTCCGGCTTTGATTGGACCTTTCGTCATCGTCTGCCAGCGCATTGTAAAAAAGCATCCATATGTTATAAACACAAATCTTGCCCAGGAAGGAAGCATTCTGCCTGTACATCTAAGCGGCCATAGTGCCCGTGAGCTTGGTACAGACCTTCTTTGCAATGCCGTCAGCGCCTGGAACCTTTTTCACGGTGCAAACATCGTAGTTGATTTTGGTACGGCTCTTACTCTTACTGTCACCGATTCGAAGGGAATCATTCACGGCGGAACCATCAGTCCCGGTCTTGGAACAGCCGTCAAGGCCCTTGCCATGAATACAGCCCAGCTCCCTTTTGTACCTCTCGAAGCTCCAAGAAAGGTGATCGGTCATACCACTAAAGAAGCTATACAGAGCGGAATTGTATTGGGATATAAGGGGCTCGTAGAAAGCCTTGTTTCCCAGTGCAAGCAGAACCTTTCAGAAATAAGCGGAGACAAAATGGAAGATATAAAGGTTGTCGCCACCGGTGGTCTCAACAGTGTCCTTAAGCCTCTCACAGACTGCTTTACCATTGTCGACAAGGATCTGACCATAAAGGGTTTGAAACTTATTGCAGATTTGGTTTGATTTATTGGAGAAATATTGTAATGAAAAAACTGATCTGTTCATTTATTTTTCTATCCTGTTTGTTTTTTACTGGATGTGTTGAAGTTGTTGAACACTTGAATAGTCCAGTTTCAACTTGGGGCGGAACGGAAATTTCTGAAGCGAGATTTTTTAGTAATGGGAAAAAGGAATGTGAATGGCTATTTGTATTTTATATGGATGGTGACAACAATATAGAATCCAATATATTCAGTGATTTGAATGAAGTTGAGAAAGGACTTTCATATGTTAGAGATGCTGACGGGAAACCCATTTCTGGATATGAGGATGTTAGGTGTGTTGTTTTATGGGATGGCATAACAAGTCGTCTGTATAGTTTTGTTTACGATGTAGGTCCCGATGAAAATGATTTGATGCTTGGCTCTTCAACTTTTGATATCAGGGGAATTAATTTTCTTAAAAAGAAAAATTATGAGGTTGACATGTCCAATGGACAGACATTGACTGATTTCTTAAATTGGGTTAACAGCAGGTATAAAGCAAATCATATTGTTCTTCAGGTTGCTGATCATGGTTCAGGTCCTGGAAATTATACAAGAGCCATGTGTCAGGATGTAACTTCTGGTAGCCATTGGATGACATCAAATGATTTTTCTAATGCTTTATGGAAAGCAGGGTACGGATACATGAAGAAAAAATTTGATTGTATCCTTTTTGATATATGTCTTGGAGCAAGTATTGAAGATGCTTATCAGTTTAGATACTGTGCTGACTATATGATTGCTTCTCCTGATGTTACTCCAGTATCTGGTTTTTATTATGTTGATGTAATGAAATGTTTTAAGAAAGGCATTCTGGAAAAGAATTTAGCTCTTGAAATGACTAGAACTTTTTCAGAAAACTATGCTACTGGGTTTCGTGATGTGAAACCTACAATAACTTTATTTGATTTGGCTCAAGTAGAAAAATGTGCTGATTCAATTAATGATTTTGCTTCTGCTATAATGGATTACAAAGGTAGTTATTGTAAATTCTTGAACAGTAAATGTGAAGATTCTGTATTTTATAGAGGATCTTATGTTTGGCTTTTTGATATTGGATATTTTGCTAACAATGTAAGAGTGAATAGTTCTGGAGAAATTCGGGATAAGGCGGAATCGGTATTGCACGATTTGTCTTCTGTAATTATTTATAGTTGGGGATGTGGTAAATACTCTTCTGAGAACGCAAACCAAAAAAGTTATGGTATTACAATTTCAACCGGAATGTTAGGAATTGTAACTGATAATACAATCTATGGTATTCCGTCATGGTATAGAACAGACTTGGATTTTGCAAAAAAAGATGTATACCCTAATGGATGGGGAACGATGATGGAAACTTGGTTTGGGGTCGGAATGAATGGTTTGAATTAAGACAAACAATAATTCCTATTTTGTGATAAAGTCCTCAAACTGGACCCCGGCCCCGTTTTCTACATCGCGGGTAAGGACTGCGCCTATAAGTGTTCCGTAGAATTCCGGGCTTATACCTGGCGTTAGGATTTTTTCTGTTCTAAGGACAGAAATGTCGGCGGCAGTTATTTTTTCACCTTTTTTCATTGGACGCATGTAGTGCAGGCTGCGGTTTGTTCTTCCGTAGTTTGCCTTTTCTGCAGGAGCAAGTTTCTTTACTCCTGTTCCAAGTATTTTTTTAAGACGCTCTGGCTCATATTCGTATTCCAGCTGGCGGTAGATTTCTCCAACTCCGCTGTGACGCAATACGGCTTCTGCCTGATGTACTCCGTGGACCATAAGGTTGAACATTTCGGGTTCCAGTGCCACAGGGTCATCAAGACCGTTGTCATTTCTGCTAAGGCAGATGTGTTTTTCAATCATTGTTCCACCCATGGCTACGGAAAGTACAGGCACAAGAACTGGATCCATGCTGTGGTCGCTGATTCCGGTTGGAATGCCAAATACATCGCTTAATGTCTTTACGCATCTCACATTGTATTCTTCTTCAGGTGCCGGGTAAAAAGTAAGGCAGTGGAGCAAAGTCAAAGGTGCCATGATGTTGCTGCCCTTGTCCGTCTGTTCCGCCTTTGAACCGCTTATTTTTTCGATTGCTTTTTCAATGTCTCCAAGTTTAGAAACACCGCTTGATAATATGAGGGGAGTGGTTCCATAAAGTTCCGCACATTTGGCAAGCATTGGGAAATGGTTTACTTCTGGGCTTGCGATTTTTATGGCGTCAGGTTTCAGTTCCGCAAGCTCATTGAAAGACTTAAGACCAAAAGGCGAGCACGCGAACAGTATTCCTTTTTTTCTTGCGTACTCCATGCACTGTGCATAAAAATTCTGGTTGCATTCCAGTGCCTTGAAGTTGTCGTAGAGCCTTATTTTTCCGCCCGGAAGATTTACGAATCCTGTGTCTGGATGAAGGATCTCGTCTGCGTATACCCACTGGAATTTTACACAGTCGGCTCCAGCTTCCTTTGCTGCATCTATAAGCTCCATGGCTTTCTGTGTTGATCCGCCGTGTGCTGTTCCAATTTCTGCAATGATTGTCATGGTTTTATTTTAGAATTCTTTGACGGAAAATGCAATTTTTACCATCGGGAATTTACGGGTATTTTTAGAGATGTATTGATTCCGTATTGCTGTAACCTTTTAAAGCTACTATATTTTTAGTGATATACACACAATTAAAAATATTTCATAAGGAGTGAAAAAATGAAAAAATCAATTTTTGGTGTTGTAAGCGTCCTGGCTGCAAGTATTTTTGTGTCTTGCGGTTCAACTAAGGCTCCAAAGCTTACAAATGAATTTACAGAGGCAAAATCTGCAGGTAACCATGCGGAATACATCGACTGGCAGGGTCTTGCGGCCAATGGTGAGCTTCCTCAGTGGTATTCACATGTACTTAATGCCAGAAGCGAAGGTGCATTGCGCAAGGCTCTTTCTGAAGACGGAAGCGAATACGGCAGCTATCGTCTCTGGGCTGTAAATGCCATGGGAAACGACCTTGAGGCTATCAAGACAATTACAGATTCCTTTGACATCCAGTCTGCTGTATCCCAGTCTATTTCAATGAACGTGGCACAGGTTGCGGACAGACAGAGGGAAACTGAAGGCAGCGGCTCAAAGATCACCCAGGAATCAAAGAGCCAGGTTGTTGATATGATCACAAAGAATGTCACGCTCAATGGCCTTGAACGCATCACAAGCTACTGGGCACAGTATGAGATCCAGAACAAGAGCGGTGAGGTTGTAAAGCCTGCCGTCTATTCCTATGTTCTTGTAATGGGTATGCCAAAGGACAAGTTCAACAAGCAGCTTGATGCAGCAATGAAGAACATTGAAAACAATGCAAACCAGGATGAGAACCTTCGTGCCCTTGCAACTATCGCCGTTGCCAGACTCCGTGACCCACAGAGCCTCCAGACAACCGTAAGCGCAAACCTTGATCTTACAGGCAATGGACCTGTCAAATTCCTTGAATCAAATGAGCCTGAGGCTGTTCTTTACTAAGATTGGGAAAATTTTTCTTTCGTCATTGCGAGCCCGGCACGGGCGTGGCAATCCATATGCCAGAAAAGCAAGGCAGGAATGGATTGCTTCGTCGCCTGAAGGCTCCTCGCAATGACAAACGGCTTTAATTTACAGTTCTTCGGACAGAACCTTTTTAATATCAGTTTCCATAGCTTTCATTATTTTATTGGATATTTCTGCAATCTTATTATCGTCTTCGCATTCTTCAGGTTTAAAAAGCAGATATGGTTCTACATTCAGTGCTGCTGAAATTTTCTCTATAAGATTTATTGAAGGAAATCTGCGGTTTGTTTCAATCTGTCCGATGTAGGCTGTTTCTGTCTCGCATAATTCCGCAAGTTTTTCTTGTGTAATGTTTTTAACCTTTCTAAACTTTTTCAGATTGCTAATAAATATTTCCTGAAGATTCATTTTTATATACTAATTGCTAATTATTTTTGATTTAATAATCTTTGTGCTATATAATATTAGGT
>JAGHUO010000151.1 GCA_018064785.1 Candidatus Treponema equi | reverse complement strand
CACCGTTCAGCTTTCCGCCACCTGGAATTCAACCTGCAGCTCGGGCAAATTGATGCGGCTTACCTTGATTTTTACAGTCTGGTTGAGTTCCACGCCACCAGGTACATCAAAGAAGGCTTCCTGTGCAAGTTCCGGAATACAGAACTGTGGCAGTTTTCCTTCAGCCAGAGACACACATACGGCATCGCCTACCCATTCAGGATTCTGAAGAAGGTATACAAGGGTCCAATGCAGGTTGCTGTTGCGCTCAGATTTGCGTGCGGCCATGGCTCCGGCATCACCTTCGGAAATACGCATAAGCATGGTGTCCTTATCCAATAGTTCGCGGCCATCAATAAAGGCACGAAGCTGTTCATGGGAAATAAGATCTCCGTAACGGCGCAAAGGGCTTGTAACCTGGCTGTACATGTTCAGGCCAAGACCACAATGCATTCCCGGAGTAACACCTACGGAACGTTTTCTCATGCATCGTCTCAGACGGAACTGACCAGCGAGACCTTCAGGAATTTCAGCCGGAATCTGAGGTTCTTCCTGGCTGATATATGGAAATGGAATATTGTTCTGGAACGCAAATTTAGCCGCACCTTCACCGGCAAGAAGCATAAGCTCACGGATCATCTCGTTGCTTTCATACTTCTCATCTTTGACAATGGAAACTTTTTTTGTTTCCTTATCAACAAAGACATGCACTTCAGGCATTGTAATCTGAACGGCACCGGCCTTGTTTCTTTTTTCCACGTTCTTACGTGCAATCTCAAAAAGTGGCTTAAGCTCAGGACTTTCCTTCTGTTCTTCCGCAGCCTTGTAAGAAAGTCTCTTTACATCGACAACAGTCTTCATTACGGAACACTCAAGGACATTTGCATTCTCATCAAGAAGCAGGCGGAATGAAAGGGCATTGCTTTTTTCCTTCAAGCCAAGAGCGTAGTCCTCAAGGGCATCCTCGCAGAGCATGCGTGCCGCACCCTCCGGAATATAAAGGGTCGCTCCTCGAGCACGGGCAGATCTGTCTATAGAGGAATCTGGCATTACGGTGCTTGCAGGATCGGCTATGTGCACCCAGTAGTATTTGCCGTCATAAGCAACAGCATCATCAGGGTCAGCGGAATTCTCGGCATCGATGGCATAGCTTACACCAGGAACATGATAGCGTTCTTCCTGTGGAGGAGAAGCAAGGGTTTCCGTGGCGCTTTTCATGGAAAGTCCCCAGCGCAGAGGATAAGGATTCCTTGTGATCTCCCAGATGCCTGTATCAAGAAGAAGTTTATGGGCCTTCTCAACAGTTTCCTTTATGCCGGCATCATGCATGGTACGGCTCTTGTCTGTCTTTCCCAAAGCAAGGGCTTCGACATCACCCATGTATATGGAATCTTCAGGAAGAAGGCTGTTGGACTTAAGACGTTCCAAGAATGCGGCGCGCAGTTCAGCTTCCTTTCCTTTTGCATCTGCCTTTTTAACAAGGCTGTCTATCTCCTCACGGTTCCGCAGGGTGAACACCAGATTTCCGTTCATCTGCTCCTTAAGGTTCTGATTGAACCACACTGTATTCTTGAGGGCACAGAACATTCCAAAACTCTGGTCAGCAGTCATCTTGTCATTGAACAGAGAAACAAGATCCTCGAAACCATAGGATGCAGTTTTTGACTCTTCGTCGGATTCCAGAAGCTCATAGCATTCCTTTACCTGAAGACCGATTTCATTTTTATCCTCAAGATTGTAAAGGTTTTCAGCGAGAGGACATTTTTCCATGGCAAACTGAAGGACATTCTGCAAAGATGAACATGGACCTTCATGAAGAAGAATCACATCCTTTTCCCTGACATTCTGCTCACCATAGACAGCAGGTTTTGTAGCCGTGGCAGGAACACTGAGAAACTTTACCGTATATTTTGAATTTTCCTGAACCGCAGAGATTACAGCGGCAGAATTCTTGTAGATTACAACTGAATTTAACTTGAGCATGAATATATTTTACATAAAATGCGGAATAAAAAAAAGCACCGCCAGAAAAACTGACGGTGCCCTTTGGTGTCAACAACCAGTATTGCTATTCAAGCAACTTAGTTCTTGATTTCAGAACCGATAGCTACCTTGTAGCCTACTTCGCCTGTTACAGCGTTCTTGAGCCATGGAGCAGAAATCTTGTCCTTTTCACAGATATTGATTTCGTTAGAAAGATTCTCAGAATCCTTAACGAAGAACTTACATCTGTCCATTGAAGGAACGAAGTTAACTGTTTCACCGATCTTGAAGTCACCCTTTGCAGATGCGAGAACACGTGCAACTACGCTCTGGTTCTTAGAAGAAAGGAAGAGATGTGTTTCTGCACCGAGTGGTTCCTTGTTAGAAACCTTCATCTGCATGTTGTTTTCAGATGCTGGAGCTTCTGCGTATACGAGGTCTTCTGGACGTACACCGAAGTATACTTCCTTTCCTACGTATTCAGCGAGATACTTCTGCTGTTCTGCTGTTGGAACAAGTGTGAATGTTCCTTCATCAACAACGATCTTGTCACCGTCCTTCTTAACAGAAACTGTCATGAAGTTCATTGGAGGTGTTCCAATGAAGCCAGCAACGAACTTGTTGATTGGGTGGTTGTAAAGGTAAAGTGGTTCACCGATCTGCTGAACGTGACCGTCCTTCATAACAACGATCTTTGTACCCATTGTCATAGCTTCGATCTGGTCGTGTGTAACGTAGATCATTGTAGCCTGGAGTCTCTGGTGCAAAGCTGCGATTTCGCCACGCATTGTAACGCGGAGCTTAGCGTCGAGGTTAGAAAGTGGTTCGTCGAACAAGAATACTTTAGGGTTACGAACGATTGCGCGTCCTACTGCAACACGCTGTCTCTGTCCACCGGAAAGTGCCTTTGGTTTGCGGTCGAGGTACTGAGTAAGTCCAAGGCTAACTGCTGCTTCATCAACACGACGCTGGATTTCTCCCTTGTCCATTTTACGGATCTTGAGACCGAAAGCCATGTTGTCATAAACTGTCATGTGTGGGTAAAGAGCATAGTTCTGGAATACCATGGCGATGTTTCTGTCCTTTGGTGGAACATCGTTCATAAGGTCTCCATCAATGAGGAGTTCACCTTCAGAAATTTCTTCCAAACCTGCGATCATACGGAGAGTTGTTGACTTTCCGCATCCAGATGGACCAACGAATACACAGAAATCGCGGTCTTCGATTACGATGTTGGCATTTTCAACAGCCTGTACGTTGCCGTCGTAAATCTT
>JAGHUO010000037.1 GCA_018064785.1 Candidatus Treponema equi | reverse complement strand
TCACCCTGGATTGTACCAACTTTGTAGTTGTCGAATGTTGCATAGTAAGAAACAGCCTTTGAGTTCATGATAAGGCGGTCATAAGCGATTACAGGAATCTTCTTCTTCTTTGCCTGATCGAGAACACCCTTGAGAGCTGATCCATCGATAGAAGCGATAACGAGAACCTGGCACTTTGCTGTAACCATGTTTTCAATCTGTGAAACCTGTGTTGCAATGTCGTTGTTTGCATACTGAAGGTCAACTGTATAACCAGCCTTTTCGAGCTGTGCCTTCATGTTTGCGCCGTCCTGGTTCCATCTCTGAAGGTCTTTTGTAGGCATAGATACACCTACTTTTGTTCCCTTTGCCTTAGCAGCGAAACAAGGCAATACCAATGCTGCAGCCAACATAACAGCGATAATTTTTTTCATAAGATAATCCTCCTTATTTGATATCTTACAATTAAATAGTTAGCGCCGGCCCCCAAGAAAGGAAACCGACACTACCTTTGTTCTTAGGATGTCTACATACTACAACATAACACCCTTGCCGAATCGCCAATCTTCTTGAATTTCTTGTGAATTTATGGGAATTTCCGCAAAATTCTGCTATCCGTATGCACAAGGAATCTAGATTATTTTGCTGTCAGAAAAGTTAAGAAAATGAAGATAGACGGAATACCAGGGGAGCTCTTGCTGTTCCGTATGGAAAAAAAATCTTGATAAATTGCAAATATTTACTTATTATGGTGGTATTATGGGTGGAAGTTTCATTAAAGATTTATTAAGTTCGTTTTTCGGTGGCAATGACCCTGAAGCACACAAAAAGAAGGCTCTCAAGAATATCGCGAAGTCCCTTTCAAAAACCAAGTATAAGTTCTACAAGATGAGCTCAAACGAAGTGGACCCTAACTTTGCAAAGTTCTTCATCGAAGTTTACAAAGCCGTATCTCCGGCCCAGGCAATGCTTCAGTCATTCAATCCGGCCCAGATCAAAAGAATGGTACTGAACGCCTCGCTGTCGGAAAAGCAGCTGGAGGCCTTGGAACAGCTTTCAGAGGCCAACATAACTGAATTGGCAAGAAAAAAATCGCTCAAGGAAGTCAACGAGATCGTCAGAGGATACCTTGAGACTTTCACTTCCGCATATGACAGCTCAAAAATCGCCAGAACCGATTCACTTTATACAAAGCTCATGAAGTTCTCGGCTTTTGTTCAGTTTGACTACTATTTTACACTTAAAAAATTCGACAATACATTGAAGGAAAGAGACTTTTCAAAAGCCCCACGCTTCATGCCGATAAACGGGTCTTACATAATCGAAGACCTGAAGAACTTCATCGATGTAGCATGGGTTCTTCCATTTGACGCAGACTGGTCTGATGTGTTCAAGCTCATCAAGAGCGTGAAAGGTGCGGACCCAATCACCAACGGACTATGGAAAAAGACACTTGCACGCGTAAAATACCTCCGCGACAACCACATTCTTGAGATGCTCATCCAGCTCATTTCTGAGAATCCTCTCTACAAGGACGAAGTATCAGACAAGGAACTGTACATCGCCGATGACTACATCGCAGAAATCAGAAAGGCAGCGGAAAAGACTCTTGAAGACCTTCAGGCAAAACAGACAGCCGGAAAAGTTGACGGTCTTCTGGTACAGATATTCGGAACAACTGAGATCGAACATCTAAAGCACTACAACGAAGCAGGAAGCGCTCCTTTTGAAAGAAAGGACATCGGTTCATTTGCCTATGCGGAACCACTCGGTTACCTGAAGCAGTTCATCATCGACTATGTAAAGAAAGACATCCGTGAGCTTTCGGACATCCTTCTGGTTCGTGGTGAATGGGCAAACCAGCAGCTTGCTACACCAATGAGCGAAGCATTCCATCAGCTCTGCGACATTGCCACCGACATCACAAACCTTGACAACAGTGTGAACGAGACTGTTGACCTTGGACTCAAGATGAAAACCCACCTTCCTCGCGCAGACCGCGACAAGGACTCAAAGGGTATCATCCAGACAACACTTAATGAGGTAAACGACCGTGCAGGAGTAATGATCAAGAAATCCATAGCTCTTCTCATAAGCTACGACCGCAACCTGAAGATGATCCTTGAGGACTGTGTTAAGAAGCATCAGGAACTCATCCTCAACTGGGCTGACATCGACCATTTTGCAGAAGGCCAGCTCAAGCAGATGTCGATCGATGCCTACAAGAAGATATTTGCTTTCGTATCGCTTCTTCAGAACTTCCCTGTAGAACTTTCTGATGATGGAGAATAAAAACACACGACCATAAAAAAAGGCCAGCAGTTCGCAACTGTTGGCCTTTTCTGTTTTTAATTTTCGTCCTTATTTAAGCACAGAATCCACGAGAGCTTTGAGAGTCGGATCCTGTTTGATCTCGGAAGTCTCGAATCCCTGCTGGATTGTGAACACACCATTTTTTTCAACAATTACTTTAGTCATACTTTTTGCTCCATTATTTTCTGTAATATGTTTCAGGAGGCCTGTCCCCTTCTTTTCAGAAGTTATCTGTATAGCCTTTCCCATGAGTCCTTTTTTAGATGTCTTTTTTTCAATGTTTTCTGCCATATCAGTTTTCACCATCTAGCTTTGAAAAATTAAGTCCAGAGACAGAGAAACTGTCCTTGACTTTCTGTTTTATTTCTTCAGCATTTTCTGACACTTTCTTCACTGGAAAGCCTTCATTTTTTGCGTAGTCAGAAAAAGACTGTTCGACGATTTCATCAGGTTCCTTTTGAGCGCTAGAAGAATCTGCATCGAGGAAATCACTCATATCGACAGTTTCCATCTCCTCGACAGGTTCTGCTTCTTCGATTTCTTCGACTGGCTCGGCCTCTTCTACTTTCTCAAGCTCCTCGACTGGCTCGGCTTCTTCCACTTCTTCGAGCTCTTCGACTGGCTCGGCCTCTTCTACTTCCTCGAGCTCCTCGACTGGCTCGGCCTCTTCTACTTCCTCGAGCTCTTCGACCGGCTCGGCTTCCTCTACTTCTTGTGCTTCCTGCACAGGTTCGGCCTCTGCAAGGACTTCAACAGGATTTGATATTTCCTCAACAGCGGCTTCATTTTTCCCAGCGGAAGGAACAGCAGCGACACCTATGCTTCTTGCACCGCCAGCGGCTCCCACAGCCGACATGATATCCTGCCAGCTTGCCTCAAGCATTGCGTCAACTTCATCGGAATGCTTTCTACCGCGACGACCAAGACTTTTCTTGATCTCATCATTGACGTCCATTCTGCGGGAAGCAATTTCCTTTGAAAGACTTTTCCAGTCTGTAGTGTCTTTGCGTTCAATATATTCTTTCAGCAGCTCATACTGGAATTTTCTGATTCTTCTGCGTATGAGGACCATATCATCATGTCTTACGTTGAAGGCAAGGAACACTATGAGCAGCAAGGTCATGAAAAGACAGACAAGCAAAGAGAACCTTTCTGTCTCTGAGAATTCGAATTCATCCTGGCTGCAGATCCAGCCTATTTTTATTCCGTCTGAATCTGTTGTAGATACAACAAAAAGGTTTTCCTTCTTTACATCCGATTCAACAAGCTGTTCGATATTGTTATATCTTTTCCCCCAGCGGTTCTGGATTTCCTGCATGAGAGTATTCCTTCCGCTTACTGGAATGTTGAATGCAAAACCAGAAGGAGAAAGGACAGTTCCTTTTGCATTGAGAGAAAGTATGTCACGGTTGATGAGCCAACGAGTAAAGTCATCACCTGCGACATAGAAAATCATGGTTCCACGGCATGCGGTGTAAACATCGTAGAAAGGATAGCTGAAAAGAAGACGGTTTCTGTTGTTGTCAAAATAGACAAGTGTCTTCTTCTCCCCATCGGCGGCTTCTATAAGGGCATATGGAATTCTGTCCGCGTAGTTTGAATAAGTAACGAGATCCTTTGTCTCAGATAGAACATCCTCAGCAAAAGAACTGTAATGAATGTGGATGCCATCATTTTCGATAAGTCTGATTCCGTCTATACCTGCGTTTCTCTGAAAAAGAAGTGAACAAAGCTTGTCACGTTCATCCATTTTTTCAGGAGACGGCTCTCTTTCTATATATGAGGTAACACTTGGCTCTGAAAGAAATTTTCTGAACTGCTCATCAAGTGCCGTAAAATACTCACCATAACCTGATTTGATTTTTTCAAGGCGCTCATTTATGTTTCCGATGACTCTTGGTGTATAGTACTGGACTTCTATGAATTTAAACCCACCGGCGAACGAAAACAAAAGACAACCCGCAAAAACAATCACTGAGATGAGAAGACTGAGAGCAATTTTTGGTAAAGATGTCACTGAAATCTCCTAAAGTATCGCACAGGGAAGTATTTCAGAAAAATTCTGCCCCTCTGCGTCTTTTGATTTTCGGCATTTTAGGTTCGGGATTTCACAATTTTCTTAAAAATTTGTATAATCTAGGCATGCTAGAAATCAAAGAGGAAGAAGAAAAGAAGATCAGATGTCTTCTTGTTGGCGCTCCAGACAAAAAAAACGGCAACCCGGAACCTAAGGAGCTCAAAGGCCTCATAAAGACACTGGACTATGAAGTCGCAGGTACAATCGTTCTTGTCAGAATTGAACCTACGCCTTCCTACGGAATAGGCACCGGAAAAGCTCACGAAATCGTAGACAAGGCAAAGGGACTTTTTGCGGACTGCATAGTCTTTGACTGGGAAATTGATCCGTCAAAGCAGCGCAACTGGGAAAAGCTTGCTGGCATGCCCGTTTTTGACAGAAATGAAGTCATAATAAGAATCTTTGCACAGCGCGCACAGACAAAGGAAGCAAACCTTCAGGTTGAGCTTGCAAAGCTGAC
>JAGHUO010000047.1 GCA_018064785.1 Candidatus Treponema equi | reverse complement strand
CAGAAATCGTTGACTCTATCGTAAAGATGGGAATCAACATGATGTTCATCATCGGTGGTGACGGAACACAGCGCGGTTCATTGGACATCGCAAACGAAGTTCAGCGCCGCGGACTCGACATTGCAGTTGTTGGTATTCCAAAGACTGTTGACAACGACCTTCAGTTCATCGACCGCTCATTCGGTTTTGAAACAGCAGTTCAGCAGGGTACAAAGGCAGTTGCTTCAGTTCACATGGAAGCACACTCACAGATCGGCGGTATCGGTCTTGTTAAGCTCATGGGCCGTGAATCAGGATTCATCGCTGCATGTACAGCGATTGCAAGCCACGAAACAAACTTCTGTCTCATTCCAGAAGTTCCATTTGAACTTGATGGACCAAACGGACTTCTTACTCACCTTGAAGAACGCCTCAAGAGACGCGGTCACGCAGTTATCGTCGTAGCAGAAGGTGCAGGACAGGATCTTCTTGAAGCAACAGGTCAGACAGACGCTTCAGGAAACAAGAAGCTTGCAGACATCGGTACATTCCTCCGCGACAAGATTAACGCCTACTTCAAGGAAAAGAAGACAGAAATCAACCTCAAGTACATCGATCCTTCATACGAAGTTCGTGCAGCTGTTACAAACGCAAATGACAGCATGTACTGTGAACGCCTTGGAAACTACGCCGTTCACGCTGCAATGGCAGGAAAGACAAAGATCGTAATCGGTCTTGTTCACGACAAGTATGTCCACCTTCCAATCAGCATGGCAACCCTCAGCCGCAACACTGTTGACCCAGAAAGCTCACTCTGGCGCGACGTTCTTGACGCTACACTCCAGCCTGTATACATGGTAAACAACATGGAAACAGTTACAGAAAAGCTCAAGAAGGCAAAGGAAGAAACAGACGCTAAGGCTCGTGCCCGCCTTGAAAAAGTAAAGAACATGTAATTTCCCGTTTCGGGTAAGATAGAGGGATGCTGGGAGTCTCAATAGGATTTCTGGCATCCCTTTTTTATTTCTACCCCTCCCTTGTTTTTGGGTGGTGCATGGGTTAAAATCATATAGAAGAAAATCTCCAAAATGTGAGTTTGGTTTTTCAGGAGAATGACATGAGTTTTAGGAAAGTTACCTCAACCATATTTATTTCCGCCTTTATTTTTTCAGCAGCAAATGCACTGGACAAAATCCCTTTCACCATTACTTCATCAGACGGCAAGCAAGTCACCATTGATATTCCTGCTGATCTTGCACCTCTCGTAGAACAGAACAAAACTCAGATTGAAAAGGCCCTCAAGGAAAACGGCATTACCGAAGACAAAATCAAGGGTGCCGGAGACATTGCAAAGAGCTACGAAGCCCAGATTGACCAGATTTACGAAGATTACAAGAAAAGATATCCTCAGCTCACATCACCTTATGCCGATACCATTGGGCAACTCAACAATTTCTGCGACCAGCTTGTTGATGTCATTCCTAATACACAGGGATTCCAGAATATCTACGCTGATGCATGGATCGGAAAGCTTATTCCAAGTGCCCATTTCGGCGCTGGAGTCAACGTAGGAGCCTCTTCAATAGATGTTTCATCCCTTAAAAAAACTGCGGAAGCGCTGGACATCAACGTTGGAGACATTCCTGATACCCTTGCATTCCCTACAATCAGTGCAGATCTTCGCATAGGCGGAATTATACTTCCCTTTGATGTTGGCATTACTGCAATGAAATTCGATTCCTCTACGGTCAGTGCAATTGAAAATGCCATAGACCCCATGAATTTTGACTACTATGTAATCGGCGGAGACGTCCGTTATGCCCTTTTGAAAGGCGGAATGCTCAAGCCAAAGGTTTCCCTTGGTGCAGGCTACTACTACACGAGCGGTTCCGTTGGTGTACGCAACGACAAGGCAAGTGCATCCCTTGATTTTTCTTCACAGGCATACCTTCTTGAAGCTCAGGCTTCCATCAAACTGCTCTTCCTCATTCCGTTTGTCGGTACAAAACTCATCTATTCCAAGACTGACATTAACTGGGCCGTTGATGCTAAATGGGATCAGTTCATTGATTCCAATGCGAGCGAATTCGGAAACCTCATTGATCAGGGAATCCTTCCTTCTCACTTTTCTGGAAACTCAAGCGGCTCCTCATTCCATCCGCAGATATTCGGTGGATTTGGATTAGATTTATTCATAATGACGGCAACTGCTACCGTAGGATATGACCTTAAATCCAAGATTATTTCTGGGGCCATCAGCACCCGCATTTCATGGTAAGATTTATGACAAGGCCCAAAATTGAAATCTTTGGGCTTTTTTTATAAAATGTCACAGATGTTATTTTCTAAAAGTGAAAAAATAAAGTATTCGGTAATGGCAGCCGTTTTCGTACTGCTTGTTATTCTCTTTCATCACTATGTTCTTTCTGACCGCACTCAGAAAATGAACAGGGAATCTTCTTCACTTTTCTTCAACATTTACCAAAAGGATTCGGAAGACGTGTGGATGAACATTGTTCCAAACCATCCCCTAATGCACGGAACCGTCTACGAATCAAAGGTTTTTAACCGTTCACCCCACAATATTTCGGACTGGAAGATGGTTCTGAACATTACAAAACCGGTTTACCTCACCAGCTGCTGGAACGGAACCGTTGAGATCCATCAGAAAACAAAGGAAAAGACAATAGTCCAAAGTCCGGTACAGCTCCACAACAAGGAATACGAAGAACTCAAGACCCTTGAAGTAAAGAAGTTCTGTGCCAGAAGAAAACCCCTCCTCATTTACCTTAATCCCGGAGACAAAATCATCTACTACCCTGATGAAGAATATTCTGAAAACATCATTCCGGCATATAACGGCACAGACTATTTCTATACGGACATCGGGTTCATCTTTCACAAGGATGACTCGGAGCCGCTCAACATGGACTTTGACTTTGCCAAGGCATACATTACATACCACATGGAAGATTCCTTCACTGACAATGCAATGCTCTATGGCATTGCCTCCCTTTTCCTTTTGTGGGGATTCATCCTTTTGTCCCAGATAAGATTAAAAATCATCAAGCTGTCAAAACTCAGGGACCGCGAACATGACAAACAGACAATCGAACAGGTCATGACCGTATTCACCAAATTCATTGATGCAAAGGACATCTACACGGGCGGACACTCTGAACGGGTTGCCAACTATTCAAGGATGATTGCAAAGGAAGCCGGCTTTGACGAAGAATACTGCCAGAAAATGTTCTACTGCGGACTTCTGCACGACTGCGGAAAGATTTCTGTAGGCGACACCATACTTTCAAAGACAGAAAGCCTTACGGAAGAAGAATTCCGTGTTGTGCGCGAACATACAACAAAGGGCTACGAGCTCCTTAAATCCCTCTCTTCCATTCCTGAAGCCTGCCAGACTGCCCTCTATCACCACGAAAGGTATGACGGAACAGGCTACCCGGAACATCTGAGCGGAAATCTCATTCCAGAAAGTGCAAGAATCATAGCCGTGGCAGACTCCTATGACGCCATGCATTCTGATCGCTATTACAGAAAAGGCCTTGAAAAGGAAAAGATTCTGGAAGAACTCAAGGAAAACAGCGGAACCCAGTTTGACCCGACCTTTGTAAACGCCCTGGTCAGCCTTGCAGAAAAGGGAAGAATCTAAAGCCCCAAAAAAACAGTTCCCGTTTAAAACAAAAAACTGCCGATGCCCACCCGCAACGGCAGAGAAAATATCCCAACCAAAAATTTGTTGAGTTAATATATCACGGGAATTTGAAAATATCAAGAATAATTCTAGACAGCCTCGCCGAACATTCCGTCAAAGAGGCACCTGTTTTCCGTCTCGCGGAACCTTTTCATTGCCTTTATTTCTTTCTGGCGGATTCCTTCGCGGGTAATTTCCTTTCCCCAATTTCTGGCTATCTCATCAAGGGAAAGTGCCTTGCCTGTTCCAAGACCGTAGTGACTTTCAAGAACCCTTCTTTCATCTTCAGGAAGACTGTTCATCACCTTCTTGAAATTCCTGTTCATATCTGCTGAAACCACTTCATCAAGAGGATCAACGGCAGAAGCATCACTGCAGAAATCGTAGAAGCTTGAATCATCTTCATCAGAGATCAGGGCATCAAGGGAAGAAACGCTGGAGGTTGCTTCAAGAATTGCCTTTACGCCAGCCTTTGTTGCGCCCACCTTTTTTGCAATATATTCGTATCTTTCCGACTGTCCTAGGCCTTCGGGAAGATTTGCCTCTACCAGGCGGATTTTTGAAAGCAAAACCTGGCAGTTGTGGGGAAGTCTGATGGCATGGGTCATTCCTGCTTCTGCATTCATTTCTGCACGAATCCAGAAAGCGGCACAGGTAATGAAGCGGACGTTCTTTTCAAGCTTGAATTTGGAAACGGCCTTTACGAGCCCCATATTCCCGGCTGAAATAAGGTCTTCTATGTCGGCCTTGCAGCCCTTCCTGAGCATTTTCTTTGCCTGGTCCACTACAAACCTTAAATTTGCCTGGATGATTCTGTCACTGGCCTTCCTGTCGCCTGCCTGAGCCTTCTTTATGAGTTCCTTCTCTTCTTCTGCAGTAAGGAATTCGAATTTTTCGAGACTCTTAAGATAATTGTCAAATGAGTTGAATTCTTTCATATTCTTTTCTCCTGTAATCTTCAAAGTTCTACCATCAGTCATTCACTAAAAGTACCGTTCATTCAAAATTGTTTTTCAACCTGACATTACCTTTTCATCCGCTGTCTGCCTCCTTAATTGCCTATAGCTTAATTATCGCACATTACCTCTATCAAATGGTGATATAGGGTTAATCATTTCACCTTCCTAAAGATGACAAATCAATTTTTGTATGTATAATATAGTTATTACCCTCTATCAATTTATGACTGTACGTCAAAAAAAGGTCGAAATTATGGAAAAAAAAGACAGAACCTGGAAACTCAGGAAAATCGTTGAATACATCCGCACCATGGATTATCCCAATGCAAAGGACCTCAAAAAACGCTTTTTTAACGAAGAATCCCTTAATATGAGCGAGGTCACCGTGTACAGGTACATCAACTACCTTAAAAACGTGGAAAAGGCCCCAATAAAGGCTGACATGAACAGGTTTAAGAGCGGCTACTACCTGGAAGACCCTAATTTCTGGTCAGACAAGGTAAATCTGAGCACCGGTGAACTGGTAGGACTTGGCTTGCTTCAGAGCCTTATGAAAGTCTATAAGAATACTCCGGTAGAAAAAGACCTTGCATCCCTTTTTGGGAAAATCAAGAACTATCTTCCTGACGGCGCCAGATATGATGAATCCAAGATTGCACAGTACATCCGCGTAATCAACGATCCTATGGCGGTCATAGATACTACGATTTTCACCACCCTCATTGAAAGCGTTCAGGAACACAGGGCCATTTCCTTCAATTACACAAAGAACGGTGCCCTGCAGCCTAAAAAATACACTTTCTTTCCATACAGGATACTTTTCCACCAGAACGGAGACTGGTATGTTCACGGATGCCTTGCCGACCAGACTTCGGAATTCAGGACCTTTTCCTTTTCCAGAATGACGGACATAAAGCCAACGGGCGAAAGGTTTTCAATTCCAGTCGACTACAGACTTGAAAAATACCTGGACCCGGAAGTAGGCGTGTGGCACAGCGATTCCTACTACACCGTAAAACTGCTCTTCCACAAGGGCATTGCCCAGCACGTAAGGGAAAGGAAATGGCACCATACGGAGCAGAAAACGACAAATGAAGACGGAAGTGTCCTCGTTCAGTTCAAAACCTCCCAGATTTACGATTTAAGGCGCATCGTGATGGGTTACGGAAGCAAAGTAACAGTCTTGGAGCCTCCTGAGCTCATAGAAGACATAAAAAAAGAGCTTTCAGACATGAACAGAATCTACGGATAGGCACAAAACGGGGTCACCTTGCAAAAATCCTTTTGCATCTGGCCTCGTTTTTTTTATGACAAAATAACACTTTCATTTGCTTTTTTTATTATTTTTTATAAATATTTTCGTTTTTGTAACCATATTTTGTCTTATAAGCCCTTAAAATAGGCAGTTAAAAATTTTTTTTCAATCTGTCACCTAGGAATGTTGTTATCCGTCTAGAAATAGGGAATCGGGGTAAGTTGGGAGACTAACGCTCATTTGTTGACTTCTACCACTATCGCTAGTATACTGTGAACACTAAAAACGCTAGATATAGCGAATTTGGCATGAAAAAAGTTGAATTTGCTGCATATACTGACAAATGCTGCAATTCGAGAGGGGAAAAAGTATGAAGATCATCAAACGCAGTGGAGCGGAAGTTGTTTATGACCGCAACAAGATTGCAAGTGCTGTAAAGAAAGCTAACGAACAGGTTATCGAAGCAAAGCGCCTTACAGATGCCCAGATCGAATCCATCGTTGATGATATCGAAATTGAATGCCATAGCTCCGGCCGTGCCCTTAATGTTGAAGACATCCAGGATCTCGTTGAAAACGGAATCATGCAGAACAATGCCTTCGACGTTGCAAAACTCTACATTACATACCGTTACCGCCATCAGCTCATGAGAAAGGAAAACACAACTGACCAGCAGATCATGAGCCTTCTTGAAGAAAACAACGAGGAAGTAAAGCAGGAAAATTCCAACAAGAACCCTACTGTTGTTTCCGTTCAGCGCGATTACATGGCAGGTGAAGTTTCCAAGGACATTACACGCCGCTTCCTTCTGGATCCGGATATTTCAAAGGCACACGACGATGGAATCATCCATTTCCACGACGCCGACTACTTTGCACAGCACATGCACAACTGTGACCTTGTAAACCTTGAGGACATGCTCCAGAACGGAACTGTAATCAGCGGAACAAAAATTGACCGCCCACACTCTTTCAGCACTGCATGTAACATTGCAACACAGATTATTGCACAGGTAGCATCAAGCCAGTACGGCGGACAGAGCATCACTTTGGCTCACCTTGCCCCATTCGTAGAAGTAAGCCGCAAGAAGATCACTCAGGAAACAACTGAAATGATCCAGAAGACAGGCCTCAATGTTACAACAGAACAGTTCAACTATATGGTAGACCAGCGCGTAAAGGACGAAATCAAGCGCGGTGTACAGACAATCCAGTATCAGGTAATCACTTTGATGACCACAAACGGACAGGCCCCATTCGTAACTGTTTTCATGTACCTTAACGAAGCAAAGAACGAACAGGAAAAGGCTGACCTTGCCCTTATCATAGAAGAAGTACTCAAGCAGCGCTATCAGGGCGTTAAGAATGAGAAGGGTGCATGGATTACACCTGCATTCCCAAAACTCATCTATGTTCTTGAAGAAGACAATGTTGATCAGGGAACTCCTTACTACTACCTTACGGAACTTGCTGCAAAGTGTACTGCTCGCCGCATGGTTCCAGACTACATTTCTGAGAAGAAAATGATTGAACTCAAGGAAGGCAACTGTTACCCTTGCATGGGATGCCGTTCGTTCCTTACAGTTTATCGTGACGAAACAGGCAAGCCAAAGTTCTACGGAAGATTCAACCAGGGTGTCGTTACCCTCAACCTTGTAGACCTTGCATGTTCTTCAGGCGGTGACAAGGCAAAATTCTGGGAAATCATGGATGAACGCCTTGAACTCTGCCACAGAGCCCTCAGAATACGCCACAACCGCCTTCTTGGTACAAAGTCTGACGTAGCACCAATCCTTTGGCAGAACGGTGCCCTTGCACGACTCCAGAAGGGTGAAGTAATCGACAAGCTCCTTTACAACGGATATTCAACAATTTCCCTTGGCTACGCAGGTCTTTGCGAATGTGTTAAGTTCATGACAGGAAAGAGCCACACAGATCCAGAAGCCAAGCCATTTGCCCTTGAAGTTATGCACGCACTCAATGATGCCTGCAAAAAGTGGAAGGCTGCAGAACACATCGACTACTCTGTATACGGAACACCACTTGAAAGCACAACATACAAGTTTGCAAAGTGCCTCAAGCGCCGTTTTGGAAACATTCCTGGAGTTACAGACAAGAACTACATTACTAACAGCTACCATGTTAATGTTACAGAAAAAATCGATGCATTTACAAAGCTTACATTCGAATCACAGTTCCAGGAACTTTCTCCAGGCGGTGCCGTAAGCTATGTAGAAGTACCAAACATGGAAAACAATCTTCCTGCTGTAATGTCGCTCCTCAAGCACATCTACAACAACATCATGTATGCCGAGCTCAACACAAAGAGCGACTTCTGCCAGAAGTGCGGATATACAGGCGAGATCAAGATTGAAAAGGATGCAGACAGCAAGTTGATTTGGAAGTGCCCTAACTGTGGTAACTCAGACCAGACAACAATGAATGTTGCACGCCGTACTTGCGGATACATCGGTACACAGTACTGGAACCAGGGTCGCACTCAGGAAATCCAGGAAAGAGTACTTCATCTGTAAAACAATCGTAAAATTATAAATAAAGGGGCGTCTGATAAGTTCAATCTGCGGTGGTTGAGCTTGTCGAAACCACCACTAATGTTGTGATGGTCATTTCGACAGGCTCAATGACCGCAACGCTGAGTACTTATTGGATTGCCCTATTTTTTTTGAAGGATGTCAGATATGAAAGCAAAAGTATCACTCGTTAAGGAATTCAAGATTGGAGATGTTGATCCAAACCTTTTCAGCTCGTTCATTGAACAGCTTGGACGTGCAGTTTACACGGGAATCTATGAACCTGGACATCCAACAGCAGACAGCCAGGGACTTCGCGGCGATGTAATGAACCTTGTAAAGGACCTTAGGGTTTCCCTTGTTCGCTATCCTGGCGGAAACTTCCTTAGCGGCTACGACTGGAAAGACGGAATCGGACCAAAGGATAAAAGACCAGTTCGTCTTGACCGCGCCTGGCATACAATCGAAACAAATGAATTCGGCATCGATGAATTCGTGGACTGGGCAAAAAAGTCCGGAACACAGGTACTTGCTGCCGTAAACATGGGAACAGGTACTCCTCAGGATGCAGGAGACATGGTTGAATACTGCAACTACCCTAGCGGAACATACTGGAGTGACTTAAGAATCGCCAACGGACACAAGGAGCCACACAACATAAAGTACTGGTGCGTAGGAAACGAAATGGACGGCCCATGGCAGATCTGTCATCTTGACGCCGTTGATTACGGAAAGAAAGCCCTTGAAACTATGAAGATCATGAAGTGGACCGATGACAGCATCAAGACAGTTGTATGCGGAAGCGCCACTACAGACATCCCTACTTATCCTGAATGGGACAGAATCGTCCTTGAACATACTTACGACTATGCGGATTATATTTCCATCCACAGATACTACGAGAACTTTGGAAACGACGATGACTTCCTAGCAAGCTTCTACGACATGGATAAGTTCATCAAGACTTCTACGGCTACCTGCGACTATGTAAAGGCATATAAAAGAAGCAACAAGACCATGATGCTTTCCTTTGACGAATGGAACATCTGGTACCAGCAGAACCAGAAGCCTCATCCATGGGAAAAGGCTCCACGCCTTCTTGAAGACAAATACAGCCTTCTTGATGCCCTTGCCTTTGGTGGACTTGCCATTACCCTCCTTAACCATGCAGACCGCGTAAAAGTTGCCTGCCTTGCACAGCTCGTAAATGTAATCGCACCTATTTTTGCAGAACCTGGAAAGGGGGCCTATAGACAGACCATCTACTGGCCATTCCGTGACATCAGCCTTTATGGCCGCGGTGTTTCCCTTCAGCCTGTAGTTACATCAGACAAAAAGATTACGGACAAATACGGTGAAGTCCCTGCAGTCATCTTTGCAAGTGTTTACAACGAGGAAGCAAAGGAAATTTCGGTATTTGCCCTCAATACAAGCAAGAGTGAAAACAGCGAAACAATAATCGACCTCCGTTCCTTCAGCAATACAAAGATGATCATGCGCACTGAACTTACAGGAACTGATTTGAGCGCACAGAACAGCCTTGAAAATCCAGACAAGGTTGCCCCATCAAAGGTTGAACTTTCCGAAGGCAACAACGGCATCTACACATTGAACCTTAAGAAAGCCAGCTGGAATGTAATAAGATTTTCTGCTGAATAATCGCTATAATACAGAACGATGAACTACGGTGAAATCAAGAAAATAGACATTGCAAACGGTGAAGGTGTCCGCGTTACTCTTTTTGTTTCTGGCTGCAGAATCCACTGTCCGGGCTGTTTCAACAGCTGCACCTGGAATTTTGACTACGGAAAGCCTTTTACCGAAGAAACAGAAAAAGAAGTTATGGAAGCTTTAGCCAATGATTTCATAAGCGGCCTTACTGTCCTTGGTGGAGAACCTTTTGAACCTGAAAACCAGGAAGTTCTTGCACCATTCCTTGAACGTGTCAGGGAAAGATTTCCAAACAAATCCATCTGGTGCTTTTCCGGTTACCTTTACGACAAGGATCTTGAACCTGAAGACGGAAAAAAACACACGGAATTTACGGACAGAATGCTGGACTGCATAGATACCCTTGTAGACGGTCCTTTTGTCCTTGCAGAACGCGATATAAGCCTCCAGTTCCGCGGCTCCAGAAATCAGCGCATCCTCAATCTAAAGGCTCTTCGCTCAAAATAATTTAAAAATCAACATACTTGAAATGACCTTAATAAAAAATGTAAAATAACCACATGTCAGAAAATACTAATTTAATCGAAGAGTTTGTCGAAAAAAAATCAATTCAGGCCTTGGCTTCCCTTGTGGAAACAAAGGATGAAAATACAGCAGTTAAAAATGCAGTTCAGCTTGCCGACATTTTTGGTCTTGGCAGCGCATTCAAGAAAATCGCAGAAAACAAGGATGACGAGGAAGCAAAGCTCATTAGCAGTTTCAGCAACAACCTTGCACTCCTTATCCAGAAAACTTGGGTTGAACAGTCAGATGAAGAAATGAAGGCTCAGGTTCTCTATGTTCTCGAAGAAGTTCGCAAGCAGTTTGGAAAAGGAAAGTACAAGGCTGCTTACGGCAATTTCATTTCAATTGTCAGCGATGTAGTTTACCTCATGTTCGGAAACCAGACTAAGACAGAAGACTTTGCAGAATACGCCCTCCGCATTGACCCCGAATTCGGGATGTTCTGGTGGTATTTCAAGAGCCTTCCTCAGGAAGCAGACTGGTCAGAAGGAAAGACAAGAACGGCACTTTTGCTTGCCATGTACTTCCTTGCAAATTACTAATCCGACGACTGGCTCTAAAGATTTTGATTTTTAGAGCCTTTGTTATTTATGGAGCCATATTATGGATATCAATTCGATTTGTGATTCCCTCCGCAAGGGAACAGAAAAACTTGCACTTCAGAATGCAACAGTAAAGAACGCAGCCCTCGTTGCTGTATGTGAAAGCCTCCGCAAAAACAAGGCTGATATTTTTGCCGCCAACGAAATCGATGTAAAGATTGCCCGCGAAAAAGGAACAAGAGAAAGCCTCATCGACCGCCTTAGCCTGGACGAAAAGAAGATGGAAGGAATCATCGGCGGCGTTGAATCAATCATTGCACAGACTGATCCAATCGGTGAGGAAACCGCAGGCTGGAAAACACCAAACGGACTCCTCATCAGGCAGACAAGGGTTCCTGTTGGGGTTGTAGCCATCATCTACGAAAGCCGTCCAAATGTTACAGTAGATGCCTTTGCCCTTGCATACAAAAGCGCAAACGCAATCCTTCTCCGTGGTTCCTCTTCTGCACTTAATTCAAACAAGGCAATCGTAAAGGCAATAAAGGAAGGCCTTGCTTCAGTTGAAAACGGTGTTCCAGAAGCAGTTGAACTTGCCCCGTGTGAAAGCCGCGACGAAGTTCCAGAAATTCTTACTGCAGTTGGAAAGATTGATCTTGCCTTGCCTAGAGGAAGTGCAAACCTCATCAAGACGGTCGTTGAAACAGCAAAGGTTCCAGTAATCGAAACGGGAAGCGGAATCTGCCATCTTTATGTGGACGAAAGCGCAGACCTTGATATGGCCGCAAAAATCGCAGCCAACGGAAAGATGCAGCGCCCAGGTGTCTGTAACGCTCTTGAATGCATCGTAATCAACAAAAACGTTGCAGAAAACTTTGTTCCAAAACTTGCAGACGTTTTTGCAGGAAAGGTAGAAGTTCGTGCAGATGAAAAATCTTACGGTCTTTTTGAAAAGGCAGGATACGGAAAGCTTATCAAGGCTCAGGATGCAGACTTTGGTTTTGAATTCCTTGACATGATTTGTGCAGTAAAGGTTGTTGATGACATTGAAGAAGCCATCGGCTACATCAACACCCACAACTCGAAGCATTCAGAAAGCATCATTACAAACAATATGGCACACGCAAAAATGTTCCAGGCAAGAATCGACGCAAGCTGCGTTTATGTAAATGCAAGTACAAGATTTACAGACGGCGGTGAATTCGGCTTTGGCGCAGAACTTGGAATCAGCACCCAGAAGATGCATGCCCGCGGTCCAATGGGAATCAAGGCACTTACAACCATCAAGTACCTTATCGACGGCGAAGATCAGATAAGGTAAAACAAAAAAAATGAATAAATTAAACGTTAATAGAATATTTTTAATTGTT
>JAGHUO010000157.1 GCA_018064785.1 Candidatus Treponema equi | reverse complement strand
CATCTGGATTGTCTTGCGGATTTCTGTTCCGTCTTCAGCTGTGAAAACAAGTTCAGCCTTTCCTGCACCTGGAACCTTGATCTCGCAGTTCTTGTAAACATCACCGTATGCATGGCGTCCAAGAACGATAGGCTTCTTCCAGCTTGTAACGCAGCACTGGATGTTGTTTACGAAAATTGGTGCACGGAAAACTGTTCCGTCAAGTTCTTCACGGATGATTCCGTTTGGTGAACGTGTAAGCTGCTTGAGGTTGTATTCCTTTACGCGTGCTTCATTTGAAGTGATTGTTGCGCACTTGACGCCAACATGAAGTCTTTTGATTGCTTCTGCGGCAGCGTATGTGATCTTGTCGTCGCTGTCGTCGCGGCTCTTGAGACCAAGGTCGTAGTATTCTGTCTTGAGGTCTACAAATGGTTCAAGGAGTTTTTCTTTGATCACTGCCCAAAGAACGCGTGTCATTTCATCGCCGTCAAGTTCTGCGATCGCATTTTTCATCTGAATCTTTGCCATAGTTTTATCTCCTGTCTGCAATTGGGGATGTCTGGATTTATCCCTAGTTTATAAAAAAATTAAAAGTTTAACTTGTTTTTTTAGGAAATAGCCGTCGCTGCTTTCCAGCATCAGTTATTTCAGGCATGAATTGCCGTTGTAGTCCAGGTCCGTAAGAATCTCGTTGTGGTCCTCGAATACTGCGACTGTATGCTCTTCGTGGCAGCTCCATGAACCATCAGCGGTGACTACAGTCCATTCGCTTCCGTCTTCGATCTCAACATCGTCTGTACCTTCGTTGATCATCGGTTCGATTGCCAGAACCATGCCTGCCTGGATACGTGGGTTAGGACCAGAAGAAGGACAGTTTGGAATGCTTGGATCTTCGTGGACCCCAAGACCAACACCGTGTCCGCAGTAGTCATATACTACGCCATAGTGATTTTCTTCTGCACAGATCTTGTAGATGGCGTCGGAAATGTCACTGATTCTGTTTCCTTTCTGGCATGCGGCGATACCGGCCATAAGGCTTTCTCTTGTAACGCGGCAAAGCTTCTGATGGGCAGGCTTTACGTTGCCTACGAGAACAGTGTGTGTGCTGTCCGAGATGAAACCGTTTAGGTTGATTCCGATGTCAAGGGAAACAAGGTCGCCGTCCTTTACGATTTTCTTTCGTGAAGGAACTCCGTGGATGACCTGGTTGTTTATGCTTATGCATGCACATCCTGGAAAGTTTTCTTCATACCAGGCTGGAACTCCTCCAAACTTGCGAACGAATTCGCAGCACCAGTCATCGATTTCCTTTGTGCTGATTCCAGGTTTTACCCTTGGAATGATTTCGTTGAAAAGGTCTGCAAGAAGATGGCAGCTCTTTCTGATTCCGTTAATCTGGTCTTCGTTTTTTAATAATATCATCTCTATGCTCCACTGGAGGTTATGCGGAATCAATCCACAGTCACCTTCCGTTTATTCCTGTTTTAATTTTGCGGCTTCCTCTGCGCAAATTTTTGCCGTGTGTCTGTCGCCTATTTTTTCATAGGCCTCGGACATCTTCATGAGGAAGTAGACATCGTCATCCTTTCCAAGCCGCAGGTCAAGGCCACGTTCCCATGCATCTATGGCAAGCTCTGAACTGCATGCATCCTCGATGTTGTTTCTCAGTACATGGCGTACAAGGCTCTGGACTTCCGGGAAGAAAAGCCTGAAGTATTCAAATGTGAATTCCATGTGGATGATCTGATCAAGAAGTATGACCGCATCATAGTATTCCTGTCTCAGTACAAGTTCTTCCGCAAGGATGAAACCAAAGTCCATGAAATCTTCTCGGGTAAACCAATGGGACAGGCGGAATCCTGTACGTTCCATGTTCATCTTTTTGAATTCTGCGACGGCGTTGTCTTCATTGCTGTGCAGAAGGTCAAAGATGATCAGTTTTGCCCGGCTTTCGTCATCGGTACGTTCAAGGAGCCATTCCCTGTAGTCAAATTTTTTGTATTCGGAACTGTTTCTTCTGAAAGGTCCCTGGTTGTGGGCCTGTCTGAAAGTAAAGGATTCATCAAAAAGTTCACGTGACTTTATGTCAGACAGGGTATCATAGGCAGCCTTGAGCTCACGGAATTCCGTAGAGTCCTGACCTGTGATGTCCGGATGAAGAAGCTTTGCTTTCTGTCTGAAGGCGTGTCGTATTTCTGCTGCGGTAGCATCATGGGACACTCCAAGAATCTTGTAACAGTCTTTCATTTTTTCGTTCTATATAGTAGTGGTTTTCAAATCTTTTGAAAATACAGGGCTCTAGATAACGAAAATCTTGCTGTTCAATAGAAGCTCGTTTCCGGTCTCTGTTATGAGCACATCGTTTTCAAGGCGGACGCCACCTAATTCTGGATCGTAGAGACCAGGTTCCAGGGTGATGATATTACCCGGAACAAACACCTTGTCTTTTGCGGATCTCTTGCTTACAAAAGGCGCCTCGTGAATCTCAAGACCTGTTCCATGACCAAGACCGTGGGGCATGTTGCGTCCAGCAGCGGCAAAAATTTCATCAGCCTTTGCTACGGAATCAGAAATTCTACATCCAGGCATGTACAGTTTGCGGCATTCATCCGCTGCACACTGGACAAGATCCAGGAGTTCCTGTTGCTTGACGTCAGGATTGTTTGCCACGGTAATGGTGCAGTCGCTGGCATAGCCTTCCCAACAGACTCCGTAGTCAAGGATAGAAAGTCCCTTGCTTGCCCAAAGCCCGCCTGTATATCCCGGGAATGCGTGTATTGCAAAACTGCGGCCAGGACCAGCTGCAAGAGTGTCAAAGCTTGTACGTTCGGCGCCCTTTTCGCGAAGGTAACGTTCCACAAAGAGTGCCACATCCATTTCCGTCTTGAACTTTCCGCTTTTGACGCTGTCCATTATTATCAATGTCATCTCATCGGTGATGGCGCAGGCTTTTTTCGTGCATTCAATTTCGTAGGAATCCTTTACGGAGCGCATTGATACCACATGGTCGTGTACGCTGTCTGCCTTTAGCTCTATGTTCCAGTCTTTCAGCTGGTCCCTGTATTTCTCGTACTGGCAATATTGTGTTTCCGGACAGAAGGCGATGGTATTTCCTGCACCATTGTAGGATGACTTTAGCAGGTCCACCAATGCCTTTGCGTAGTCACGTTCATATTTAGTCGATGGAATTATCTGGTCCGCATGGGCACGTTCATTGGCAAGGTTTTCATCCCAAGGAATGAGTATGCTGTTTCCATCGTCCGTGATGAGAAGGAGGGCATCTGTAGGATGTCCGGTAAGATACCTCAGTGCAGGTTCCCGACGGTCTTCGCTGTCTTCAAAGACAGCTGCCTTGATTCCTTTTTCCTTCATGTAGGCTGCGACTTTTGCGCGTCTGTTTCTATACATCTCTTCAAAGTTCATTTTTTTCCTTACCTTTTAAGTTTTCCGATGGCTGCCTTTACTATGGAATCTTTTGTTGCCACAAGAAGCACTGCGCCAACGATTCCAAAGACAGCTGCTGTTGCTGCCACAGGAATTCCGTGGCTGATAATTCTTGTGTGGCCGGCAAAGAATTCTATGATCACATTTCTCATGAAATAGACCGGAACCGATGCGATGGCAGAAAACAATGCGATCTTTACGGTGTATCCAAGGACTGAATGGACAAGTGAACCGACTGCGATTCCTTTTGTCTTTGTAAGCATTGCGAAGAGTACTGCTGTATTTACGGCACTGGCTGCTGTAAGGGCAAGGGCGATGCCTTTCCCTCCAAGGTTGCCTACAAGAAGTGCTGCAAGAGTGATGTTCACAGCGAAATTCACAAGGCCTGCGATGGTAGGACTTTTTGTGTTCTGCTGGGCATAGAAGGCAGGGCTTACGATTCTGTTTACCGCAATGAAGAAGAGCCCGATGATGTGGAAGTCAAATACTTCCATTGTCATCTTTACACTGTCGGCGTTGAATTTTCCGCCTGAAAAAACGAGGCTGATGATGTTCTCGCTCATGAGCAATGAATAGAAGGTTATAGGTACTGCGATGAGTGCCATGATCTTCACCGACTGGCCAAGAAGGCCGTTGAAACTTTCCCATTCCTGCTTTTTTGCATAGCCGGTAAGATCTGGAAGGATCACTGTTCCGATGGTGACGGCGCAGATTCCAAGGATAAGCTCCTGAAGCCTAAGGCTGTACTGCAGGCTTGAGACTACTCCTTCACCGGCTCTTGTCGCCAATGCGGAAGAAACTATGTCGTTGATCTGGTATCCTGCCATTCCTATGATTGTAGGACCTACCAAGGCAAGTACCTTTCTTGTTCCAGGATTTGTGAAGGCTTTCTTGAGGGATGTGAAAGTGACCTTCCAGTTGTTTTTGAGGACGAAAGGAAGCTGAAAGAGAGCCTGTATGGTTCCGCCTGAAATGACACCAATTGCCATGGCACGTGCGGGATTTGAAGTCCATCTGGAAAGAATGTAGGTACATGCGATTACTATTGTATTGAAAAGAATCGGTGTAAAACCTGATGGTGAAAAAATCTTAAGGCCGTTGAGGATTCCCTGAAAAAATGCAGCTACGGAAATGACAACGAGATAAGGGAACATGATGCGGGTAAGTACTACGGCCTCGTTCATTGCCACAGCATCTTCTGTAGAATAGAAGATCCTGAGGATGTATGGGGTGCAGAGCATTCCTATGGAAACAAATACCACTGTCATGAAAGAAACGAGAGTGAAGGTTGCCTTTACGAAATTTTCGGCTTCCTTTTTTCCTTCCGGTGTCTCCGAGTCTTCCAGATAATTCTTGAAAGTCGGAATGAATGCCACTGATATTGAATTTTCCGCAAAAAGCCTGCGGAACAGGTTTGGAATCATGAAAGCTATTCCGAATGCATCTGAGAATGCGGATGTTCCAAGGAAACGTGCCTTTGTCATTTCTCTTATGAGTCCAAGAATGCGTGATAGAAGTGTGAGGACGGAAAGGGAAAGGCCCTTTGCCAGAAGAGATTTCTGTTTCATGAGTCAATGATATTGCACTTGCTAATTCAAGACAATGGGTCTAGAATATAACATCGTGTTGGGAGGAAAATTAGTTTGGGCAAGTTGGCTTTAAAGAAAATTCATGCTGAAACTGATGGTTTGAAAATTCTTAAAAAAAAGAAATCAGATAAAAAAATCCAGTTCAAGTTTTTTCAGTACGTAGGTGATACTCCTATCATTCCGATTAAATGGAAGATTCTTACTGTTTTCATAATAATGATTCTTCTATCTACATTTTCTACAAACCTGATCACCGTAATGCTTTCCCAGAGGGAGACGATTAAAAAGTCAAATATCGTCCTCGTTGACAAACTTGTCGAACTGTACAATGTCTGCAATACACAGAAGGAAGTTGAAAAGTATTCAAAGGATACGGAATCATGCCTTGCCGCAATTGCAGAAAGCGCTCTCAATGGTTTTGAGGATGGCGAGACCAACAGCGTTGCCCTTGGTTTTGACATGAACGGAACCATCCTTTTCTTTTCTTCGCCAAACAATGAGATGAGGTGGCATGCCTTCACGGACCAGAAGGCCCTTGCCCAGATAAACAAGCCTCTCGATGAAAGGCTTTCATTCCTTGACACCATGCGAAAATCTCTTGAGGAGAATGGAAAGACTTCCTTTGAGATTGAGGAAGAACTTATAAAGGAAAGAAAGAGCTTTGAGGAAAAATCTCCGATACAGGGAGCCTTTGAATTTGATTCTCCTGATGGAGAGTACAAAGGTGTCTACAAGTACCACGATGACTGGCGCATGTATGTTGTCCGTGCAAACAGGGTATATGACTCCAACAAGGAAATGTACCGCGTCATCATCATAATAACTCTTCTCATTGTCTGCATCACAGGTTTCTTTGTGTACATGGGTACGAAGATTCTTGATGGACTTCTTTCGAACATCGACAGGTTCTCAAACCAGATGTATGACATGCAGCAGAACCAGGTTCTTGTTCCCCTTGATATTGAAGGTGCTCCTAACGACGACATCACATATCTTGCCGCCAACTTCAACCGTCTTTCATCGACAATCAACAATCTTCTCCATATATTCCAGAAGTTTGTTCCTGAGAACGTTGTAAGAAAAGCCCATCAGCAGCAGGAAATCAAGCTTGAGGGCCGTCAGAGGGAACTTACCATTCTTTTCAGCGACATCAAGAGCTTTACTTTCCGTACGGAGGTTCTTGGAAACGACATCATCGGACTTCTCAACGTGCATTATGATTCCGTCATCAAGAAGGTCAGCGAGCACAATGGTATCATCGGTTCCATCATCGGTGATGCAATTCTTGCAAGTTACGGCATAGAAGAAGGAACTTTGGACAACAAGTCCTTTGGGGCAATCAAGTCCGCATGGGAAATCACATCCGTTACCGCGGAACTTAGACGCAAGATGGCCTTGAGACGTCAGATTATGGAACAGAAGAAACCTCTTACCGAAATGGAAGACAAGGTATATCAGGCAGTAATGCTTGAAGTCGGAGTAGGTATCGATGGTGGAAATGTCTTCTACGGAAACATCGGTTCATCTGAACGTATGGCCAATACTGTCATTGGTGACAATGTTAACTCTGCGTCTCGCCTTGAAGGTCTTACACGAATATACAAGGTTCCGGTTATTGTCAGTGAATACATCCGTGACGATGCCATGAAGGATCCTGAGGCAAAGATCAGATACGAATTCTTCGAACTTGATACTGTTCAGGTAAAAGGAAAAACAGAAGGTGTCAAGATTTTCATGCCTTTGGATAAAGACTGTCCTGCATCCGAATGGAACTATGATCAGTTGAAACCTAGATTTGAAATCTATGAACGAGGGCTCAAGGCATATTATGAAGGCGACTGGAAGACTGCGCGTTCAGAATTCAAGAAGAGCGATTTGCCTTGCGCCGATGTGTTCCTTGAGAGAATGGGACTTAAATCGGCACCAGCAGGATGGAGTGGAATATGGACAATGACAACAAAGTAACGGCACCTAAGAAGCCTAGGACTACAAAGGCACAGCAGAAGGCAAAGGAATCCATTCTCGCAGCGGCAGAAGACATCATTGTCGCTAAGACAAACGAAGTGGATCCAGTTCCGGCTGATAGCGGCTATACACAGAATGACGTCCACTCTCAGGTTACGGTTCTTCTTGAAAATGAATTGACCCGCATTTCAAATGACGATATGAAGAAGTCTTTTGACATTGAGACTGAATATGCTCAGGCCAGAAAAAACAGCCTTCATTTCTCATGGACAAACATGTGGCGCAGGTTGCTTCTTTGCGTTGCTGTTGTTCTTGTGCTTACTTTCATACTCATGATGATTGTCACCAACAACAACAAGAAGATCCCTGTAAATGTAAAGGGATTTGACAATGTAAAGCTTACTGAAATCCTGGACAATGCCGACAAGCTGGACAACCAGATTGTAGAAGAGGAAACAAAGAAGGCTGAATATGAAAGCCAGCGTTCCGATGAGATCCAGAAGGTTGAGGACAATTATTCAAAGGAAAAGGAAAGAATCGAAGAAGTCTTCAACCAGGAAAAAAGAAAGATAGAAAAGGCCTACAATGCCGAGAAGAAAAAGCTTGATACAAAGGAAACAAAGGGCTGGCTTGAGGGCAGAAATAGAGAAAAGGACATCTCAAAAAACGAGAAGAAATATGAGGACGGTCTTGCCGCCGCAAAGAAAAAACGCAGCGACAGCCTTGCCATAAGCAAGTCAAAGTACAGGGATGATCTTGCCCGTGCAAAGGCTCTATTCAGGACTGAAATAGATGCATGTGAAAGAAACATAAAAAGACTCAGCGACGACAGGTCAAGGTTTGACAAGGACAAGGTCAAATTTGAGGCGGAATACGATGGCATGCTGAAGGACAGAGACATTCAGCATAAAAGGGAGCTGGATGAACTCAGGTTCTCCTATGAGCAGAAACTCATGCAGCAGAAGCAGCAGTACGAGGATCGTCTTGAACTTGCAAGAAAAAAGTACGACGAGACTGTTGCCGCCGATCTTGAACGTGAGAAAAAACATGTAGAGGATACAGTTGAAACCTATGACCCAGTGCCTCTGAAGGATCCAAGGGCAAAGAAACTTGTAAAATCAGTCGGTAATGGAATCGCATACAATGTTGGAACAGAAAATAGAATAAGCTATCTTCCAAAGGAAGGTGCGTCCGACATGTTCAAGAAATCCCTTGATGTTCAGAAGACTTATTATGATGACATCTCATATCTCGCATCCACATATGAGCAGTTCCCTCATAAGGAAAACAGGGCTGTCGTTACATATGCAAAGACTTTGAAGTCTTTGGCAAGCAAGGCCGGAAACGAAATCTATGCTTCCAGCGTCAATGAAGTAAACAGGCTCCTTGATGAAAAGAACAAACTGGAATTTGAAAAGAACACCGCTGTTGCCCAGAAAACCAAGCTTCAGAATGAATATGACAATTTCATAGAAGCCTTGTGTCTGGAGACTATCGGAGACAAACCGGTTTCAGCACTGGTGACTACAGGGTCTGGTTTAGGCTATAATGTGTACGTGTGCAAAAGCAAACTTTCCGTGTTTACTTCTGAAGCCCACAAGGGATATGTGTTCCCATGTATTATCTACAGAGATTCAAGGAAAGTTGCGGTGGCAAACATAGAACGTACAAAGGATGGGGCATTCTATCTTGTAAACATCGGACTTAACGGATCGGGAATGGTGCGAGCCGGAGACCGTGTTGTTCTTGAAGAACCCTACTTACCATGATGAGAGCAAAGGAAAGACTTGATAAAATACTGGCAAACAGTGGATTTGGTACAAGACGTGATGTAAAGCGTCTTGTCCGCTTTGGTGAAGTGCTGATAAACGGAGAAAGAATCCGTGATCCTGAATTCCATGTTGATCCTGACAATGATGAGATTTCCGTTAATGGCGAAATACTTGAGGTCGAAAAACATTCCTACTTCATGATGAACAAGGCTAGCGGAGCTGTCTGTTCAACCAAAAGCGACCGTCATCAGACAGTCTATGAATTCCTTGATGAGAAAGACAACCAGAAACGTCTTGGTGGCAATCTGAGCACTATCGGCCGTCTTGATGCTGATACAGAAGGTCTTTTGATTTTCACGACAGACGGCGACCTTAACCACAAGCTCACTTTCCCTAAATATGAAGTAAAGAAAACATATCTTGTTCATCTTCGTGACTCTGTATCCGAAGAAAGCAAGAAGTCATATGCAGAAAAAGCCTTGGCCGGAATCCATATGCCTGCTGCGGCCAACGATCCTGAATGTGATGCAAAGCCTTGTGTCATTGAGTTCCTTGAAGATGACAAATGTACCATCACTGTGACCGAAGGGAGATTCCATGAGGTGAAGCGTATTTTCATCGCATTGGAAAATGAGGTTGTATATCTCAAGCGTCTTTCCATGGGAACTCTTTCCCTTGATGAATCTCTAGGCCGTGGAGAATACCGCAGCCTTACGGACGAGGAACTCTATCAGCTTAAAGAACTGGTAAAGTAGGATTTTTTCAAAAAAATTAGTATATTTACTCATGAATAAGTTTTTGGAGGATTTATGAACAGATACCTTAAAAGTAATCTTATAAAATTGTTTGCATTTGTAGTTTCATCTTCAATCGCACTTGGTTTCATCGCCTGTGGAAAGAAGACAACTCTTGCAGACGGAACCTATACAGCTTTGGAAGAAGGCCGCAACGGTCCTATCGAAGTTCAGGTTGTTGTTGCTGACGGAAAGGTGACAGGTGCCACTGTCCTCAAGATCCAGGAAACAGATTTTGCTGTACCTGCCGCAACAGAAATCGCAAACCAGTTTGTAAAGAACGGTGGAAAGGGAAAACTTGATGCCGTATCCGGAGCAACAATAACATCTGATGCAACAGCAAAGGCTCTCAAGAAGGCTCTTGGTCTTGCTCAGGGAAAAACAGAGACAGTAGAAAAGGCAAAGGATGCTTCCTGTGACATCGTCATCATCGGTGCCGGTGGTGCAGGTCTTACAGCAGCAACTGAAGCAGCCTCAAAGGGAAAGAATGTAATTGTTCTTGAAAAGATGGCAGCCTGTGGCGGTAATACTATCAGCGCAACTGGTGGACTTAACGCCAGTGAGACTTCAATCCAGAAAAAGCTTGGAATCGAAGACAGCAATGACTCATATTACAACGATACAATGAAGGGCGGTTACAACAAGAACAATCCTGAACTTGTACGCAATATGGTTGAAAAGTCTGCAGCGACTGTAGACTGGCTCATTTCCATCGGTGCTGACCTTACTGATGTTGGCAAGATGGCCGGTAGCTCAAACAAGAGAACCCACAGACCACAGGGTGGAGCAGCCGTTGGAGCACATCTTGTTCCGGTCCTTGTAAAGGCTGCTGAAAGCGCAGGTGCTGAAATCAGGCTCAATTCAAAGGTTACAGACATCATCGAAGAAAATGGCCGTGCAGCCGGTGTAAAGGTAAGCGCAAAGAACGGCGACTACACAATCAAGGCAAAGGCTGTGATTGTTGCCGCAGGTGGTTTCGGTGCTAATCCTGACATGGTTGTGTCATACAAACCAAACCTCAAGGGATTCGGAACTACAAACCATAGAGGTGCCACTGGTGATGCTTTTGAAATGGTTAAGAAGTTCAATGCAGCCCTTACACAGATGGACGAAATCCAGACACATCCTACAGTAGTTCCTGGAAACGGAACAATGATCACAGAAGCTGTCCGCGGAAACGGAGCTATCATCGT
>JAGHUO010000008.1 GCA_018064785.1 Candidatus Treponema equi | reverse complement strand
GGAAGAAATAATCGAAAAGGCTGCCATGCTGGCCAATGAAAAGGGTCTGTCATATCTTTCCGTGACTACCCTGGCGGAACATTTGGAAATCAGAAAGCCTTCCTTGTACAACCACATGAAGACCATTGACGACATCCACAAGGGAATAATGATCTACGGCTGGAAAAGAGTCTCAGAGGAAATTGTTCAGGAAATCACTTCTGATGACGCAAAGGAAAATCTTCGGCTTTACGGAAAAAAATTCTACGATTTTGCGATGGAAAATCCTGGAGTGTTTGAAGCAATGCTCTGGTACAACAAATATTCCGGAGATGCTCTTATGGAAGCGACTGAAGGTCTGTACAAGTTTTTCTTTGCCCAGACAGACAGCCTTGGAATCGACCGCACCACAGCAAATCATCTGATGCGAACTTATCGGGCGTTTTTGGAAGGTTTCATCATGCTTAAGATTCACAATTCTTTTGGAAATCCAATTTCAATTAAAAAGAGTTTCGATGTTTCCATGAATGTACTGATTAAAGGCATGGAAGAATATAAGAAGTAAACGCGCAAAGGATAGTAGCCCCGCCGAAGGCGTTGTTTGCGGCGGTGGTTGAGCTTGGCGAAACCTCCAGAGCAAACAATGAAGCGAACAGCGGAAGGGTGAATAGCCTGGTGGAGCTTTAGCTCCATGCGCCCAGAAAATTAGCAGGAGAAAAAATGCCACGAGCAAGATGTAAGGATGATTTATTGAAGTTTTCGGAAGAGAATTACGGAAAGCTTTTGAAGATGATTGATGAAATGTCGGAAACTCAGCTTAATACAGAATTTGATTTTTCAGATGATGAAAGCAAAAAAGAGGCTCACTGGGCACGTGACAAAAATGTCCGCGATGTTCTTATTCATCTTTACGAGTGGCATCAGCTGATGATCAAGTTTGTTGAGCATAATTCTCGCGAAGAAGCTAAAATTGCGTTTTTGCCACCGGAATATTCATGGAAAACTTACGGCGAGATGAATGTCATGCTCTGGAACCGCCATCAGAATACACCGCTTGAAAAGGCAAAGGAAATGCTGGCGGAAAGTCATAAAAAAGTTCTGGAGATGGCGACCGGATATTCCAACGAAGAACTGTTTACGAAAAAACATTATAGCTGGACTGGAACGACTGACTTGGGCTCATATTTTGTAAGCACCTGTTCAAGCCACTACGAATGGGCAATCAAAAAGATTAAGGCTCACTGTAAGAAGGTAAAGTAAATGATATACGAGATTGAAGATACTGAAAAAGTGAAAAGGCTTTTTGCCGGCTGGAATGAAACGCTTATTTATTCCTGTCTTCAAAAAGTCATGGGCAAAATCTATGTCACGGATTTGAATGATCCAAAATCGGCACTTGCATTTGTCGGATGCTTTGGATTCTTCGCAGGTGAACCGGACAAAGAACTGGTGATCAATAAGCCTGAAGGATTTGTCATCATGGTCCCTCAGAGTGAGGCTTGGGAAAAACTCATCGAGGAATGTTTTCCGTCTGCAAAGCGAGTCAAAAGATATGCCATAAAAAAGGACACTGCTTTTGATAAAGAAAAATTGAAACAGTACGTAGACCTGCTGCCTGAAGGATATGAACTCAAAGCTATTGATTCAGAGCTATATGACAAATGCCTTTTAAATCCTGTCACGGCAGATTTTGTCTCTTCATTTGCCGGCAAGGAACATTTTCTGTCGATGGGCAGAGGAATGGCAATTCTGAAAGATGGGGAAATCGTTGCCGGAGCTTCTTCCTACACGCGATATCTGGAAGGCATTGAAATTGAAGTCGATACAGTGGAACAAGAAAGAAGAAAGCATCTTGCGACGATCGCCTGCTCTGCGCTGATTCTCAGATGCCTTGAAGAAAACCTGTATCCCAGCTGGGACGCTCAGAATATGAATTCAGTTCATCTGTCTGAAAAGCTGGGCTATGAATTTGATCACGAGTATGTTGCCTATGAAGTTGCCGGCGACTTGAGGACCCATTGAGGTGAGATTACAATTTATAAGTGAGGAAAAAAATGTTATGCACATTGAAATAAACAAGCTTGATGCTGATTTGTTTTTGAAATTGTATACATCTGTCGGTTGGGAGCCGCCGTGCAGAGAGCAGGTGGTCAAGGCAATATGGAAAAATAAAACCTCAGCTAAAACGAGAAGGACATCCTATTCCTGAAAATGACATTTGGATTGCAGCAACAGCTATGAGCGCAAATCTGACGCTTGTTACTGCTGATTCGGATTTTAATGTCATAAAGGGATTGATGGTGGAGAGTCTGTCGAAAATAAATTAGTTGCCTTGAAGCAATTCCCATAAATCATTCTGATAGTTGAAAACTACCGCTGTTTTGCAGAATCTGACTGCATTCAAATATTATAAAACCTACAAATTTTGACAAGTTAACGCCCTTTTTCAACATTGTTAGTCCTATAAGTCCAATGTGTTGTAGAATGTAAATGTAAATTTTTAGAAGAAAAAATTATGGACAAAAGAATGGTCGGAAAAAAACAAGGAATTCCAGAAGCTCATATCAATGGCACGAAAAGGCGTTGACCCAATCGCTTACTGCGGTTTTTCATGCAACCACTGTTTTTTGAGCCAATGCTGCGGTTCCTGCAGGACGGAATACAACACCTGTTCCTTTGCAACCTGTTCTCCAGACGGAATCTGCCCAAACACAAAATGCTGCTTTCAGACTGTTCACAGGAACACCAAAAGAAATGACGGAATCCAGTGAGACAATTACTGCAAGGTATTTAAGAAAGTGAGTTGAAAAAGATATCAATTGAACAATCTGTTGATTTATAGTAGTTTTGAAGAGTAAAAACTATAAACACATCTTTCGAGAGAGACGGTTTGTCCGGTCAGGAAAAATTGTCTCTTGCTTTTTCAAACTGAAGGTTGCCTTTCGCGCATAACATCAGCTTACATTTTTTTCTTCTCATATTTTAGGTTGAAATATTTTTTTCACCAAAAGGAAGATGTATGAAAATCGCAGAAACCAATTATACAATTACAACAATATATTTTGACGGCCAGTTTTGGTGTGCATTGATAGAGCAGAACCGAGACGGTCAGAATTACACAGGCCGCTACGTTTTTGGTGCTGAACCAACCAATCCAAGACTATTGCATTGGATCATCCACGAGTTTGCAGATGTGCCATTGCTTCCTGTAGATGAAAAACCAAAGATAAGATTCAAGAAGCTTGCCAAAAGCACCAGTGAAAAAGGCGGAATCCCAAAATCACTGGTTGCTTTCTCAAAGGCGCAAAAAGAATATGCCCAGGAACGAAAAGCCCAGAACAGAAAGCAGAAAAAAATAGAAGAAAAGGAAAAGTACCTGGCAAAAAAAGAAAAGCTAAAAAAGCAGAAATAAAATTAGTTATGCATGATTTTTTCTGCCAATTTTTTCATTTTATCGTCTTTTTTTCTCACCCAAAGAACATAATTTCTAGACTTCGGTAGAATGTAAAAAACACACAAACTGGGCGGCCTGAAATTTTTTGATGAAGGTCTGATTAAACCGTGCTAGAATAATAGCAAATACATTTTAAAGGAGGCTGGATGTCAAAATCTAGCAAAAGATTGGGCATTGCTTAGTGCCGGGAGTTGCTGAACCTAGGTTTAGTGCTTTACGGCATCTCCCGGTAGTTGGTTGATGCGCAAGGGATAGTAGTGGCGCCGAAGGCGTTGTTTGCGAAGCAAACAATGCAGCGAATAGCGGAACCACAGAAAGCCCGACCCCAAAGGGGATGCGCCAAAAAAACTGATATTTGGAGAATACAATGTCTAATTACAAAATCCGCGTTGAAGAAAAGCGCGACAATTTAACTGTGGAAGAACTCGTTCGCGAGTCTTTCTGGAATGTTTACAGACCTGGCTGTACTGAGCATTTTGTTTTGCATCACTTGAGAGATGAAGATGATTTTATTCCTGAGCTTGCCTTTGTCATGGAAGTTGACGGAAAGATCATCGGGCAGAATGTTTTTGTGAAGGCACAGATTAAAAAGGATGACGGAACTGCATTCCCGATTTTGACCATGGGACCAATCTGTATATCAAACGAATACAAAAGAAAGGGCTATGGAAAAATCCTGCTGGACCATTCATTGGAAAAAGCTGCGGCAATGGGATTCGGTGCAGTTTGTTTTGAAGGCAACATCGATTTTTACGGAAAGAGTGGATTCGACTATGCTTCAAGATTTGGCATCAGATACCACGGATTGCCGGAAGGAATGGATGACGGGTTTATAAATGAAAAAGAAACCCGTCAAACGGCTGAGTCAAGGGCGGAGAACGAAGTGTCCCTTGACCAGACGTATGCCGATTTCTTCCTATGCAAGGAATTGAAGGCAGGCTACCTTGATGGAATGTCCGGCGAGTATGCGACGCCAAAACCATACTTTGTGGCGGAAGAAAATCCTGAGGATTTCGAAAAGTTTGAGCTTGAGTTCAACAAGAGAAAACCTTTGGAAAAACAAAAGCTTCCTGGCCAGTTGATGTAAACTGATCCATAAGGATTTCTGGAGTAATCTGGGAATCCTTATTTTTTCTTGAGCGATATTTATGTCATTGTCGTTCTTGACCCGACAATCTGTGTTGATTTTCCTTAAGAAGGACATGCGCAGACGGAATACTTTGCCTGAAAATATTCCGCAATAGATTTATTTTATAAGCAGAATATTATCAATGAACAGGCTTGAATCTTCCTTTGTGTTTCCAAGGAGAGTCGCATTTACATTTATTCTTTTTACATCGTTGAAATCTGAATTGATTGCCGATGTATCAAAGACGACTCTATGTTTTCCAGGAGTGATTTCATACTCAGGAGTCTCAAGCCAGTTCCAGTTGTCCGTAGCCTGAATTACGATACTGACCTTGCATTTTACAGAAGTCCCATTGTAGATATCCATGACGATAAATTTTCCGCCTGAAAGATCCTGTGAACCGTCATAGAACCACACAGCATTGGTTCCGATTGCTGCAGGTTCAAGAAGCAGTTCCATGGAGTAGTGGCCCTGGGTAACATGCTTCTGCGAAAGATGGCATCCCCATGAAGCCTTGTGTCCACCATAACGGTCCCAGTCGGAACCAGCCCAGATCCAGTAGTTGCCGTTTTCAAAGTCATCTATAACCTGAACCTTGCCTTGGGGAATACCAACATCAACCTGGGCAAAGACGGAACAGACAAACGCAATATTTATTAAAAGAACAGTTAAAAATTTCTTCATCTAAAATTCCTCCGGTAATTCCTACATCTTGAATTTTCCAATTGCCAGCTGAAGCTTATGGATGCTGTCGACATTTTTGCTTACACAATTGTTTGCCTTTTCCGCAGAAGTTGTAATCAGGTCTGTCTTTTCGCTCATAGCCTTCATGTTGGAATTTACAGAAACGGTCATGTTTGCAATGTTATCCATCTCTTCGCTGATCTGACGGCTTCCTGTCATCATTTCATATGAACCGGATTTTACTTCCTGGGTGATGTTTGAGATCTGTTTCATCGCAGAAAGAATCTTTACATTGCCGGCATTCTGCTCTTCCATTGCGGAAGAAATCTGTCTTTCCTGTTCAGTTACTTCCTTTGTCAGATTGAAGATGGTCTGGAACTGCTGCTGGACGGATAAGGCGGAACCCGAAACCTTGGAAATGATATCGGAAACAAGGTCAAGTTCACTCTGAATCATGTCGCTTTGCTTGTTTGATTCTTCCGCAAGCTTTCTGATCTCGCCTGCAACAACAGAGAATCCCTTTCCGTTTTCACCGGCGTGGGCAGCTTCGATTGCGGCATTCATTGCAAGAAGGTTTGTCTGGTTTGCGATGTTCTGGATGATTGAAGAAGCCTCGGCAAGACTCTGTGATTTCTCCTGGATTTCCTTGCTGAGGGAAGTCGTCTGGTCAATCATTTTCTGGCCAAGTTCGCTGGCCTGTTCGAGCATGTTCATAGAGTCATGGTTCTTCTGAAGAATTCTTGTAACGGAAGAAATGTTTTTCGTCATTTCCTCGACAGACTGTGTAGATTCCCTTACATTCTCTGCCTGGCAGTCAATGTTGGTGTTGAGGACGGAAATGTTGCGTACAATCTGGTCTACAGTTGCCTTTGCTTCCTCAACACTTGCGGAATAATTCTGCATCTCTTTCTGGACGGAATCAATGCTTTCGGTAATGATTCCAACGGCAAGGTTTGTTTCCTTCATGGAAGCGTTGAGTTCTTCTCCGATATTGCTCATCACATCTCCGGAATTCTTGACCTCCATGAAGGACTCGCTGATCTTGCCCATTGTCTTGTTGAAGCTTTTGCACATATCACCGATTTCATTCTGTTGATTTGTCTCAAGACGGACGGTCAGGTCACCGTCACCTTCACTGATGTTTCTGAAGGCACCGACACTTTCCTTGAGTGGACGTATGATTCTGCTGACAACAAGGAACAGGATTGTAAGGACTACGATCATCTGTACTATGAAGGCAAGCACAATTGTAGTCATCGTGTCTCTTGCGGTCCTGTCGATCTCTGCGACCGGGGTTTCTGAAACAAAGGACCATACTTCACCTGTTCTATCGACATTTGTCTTTGCTATTACGATGAAGCTTCCATCATGACCCTTTCCGGTTGTAAGGCTGACCGTCTCTGATGTAATTTTTCCGGCTTCGTCATAAAAGTCTTTCTTGACTGAACCATTCGTAAAGTACTGGCTTGTCGATCCAATTCCTTTGCCATCGCTGCTTGCTATGATCTTTCCTGTTGAAGTAAGGAACTGGCATGTAGTACCTCTGTAGATTGAGCTTCCATCGACAAGGGAATTGAGTCCGGAAAGAACGATGTCGACACCTGCTACACCTACATCCTGGGAAAGTGAATTCAGGATATTGGAAAAGACCTTTACGCTTAATACTTCATCGCCGTCCAGAAGAATCTTTTTAGGTTCACTTACAGAAGCGCTTCTGTTGGTTGAATAGCTTTCTATCTCCGCCTTGGAAAGTTCGGAAACAGTTTCATTCTTGATCTTGCCGAACTTGTCCTTGATGTAGTGGACCTTGAACTGGCCTGTCGGATTGTTTACTGCATCGATATTCTGGTCATCAAGATTGTCAAACCATGTGGGCAAAAAATAGGCCCATGCTGATTTTATCTGTGAAGATTTGACCATTGCGCGGACTTCCTGCTCGATGGAAGAACGGCGGTATTTTTCAGGGATTGCCCAGAAACCACCTAAAACAGAGCTTAAAGTTTCCGCAGCGTTGACGTTGTTCATCAGCTGCATTTCCATTTCACTGGCTTTCTTTTCAGTCAATGTAACTATGCTTTTCTGGATTTGGGCTTTGTTTGACCTTAAGACCATGCGTCCGATAATAACAGTCATAAGACAAGAAACTACAAGCATGCCACAACCAATCAATGTGACAAGGCTGAATCGGATTGTCTTTTTCATTTCACCACTCCGTAATCTACTGGATATTAAACGCTACGATTTTTAATTATGTGGAATGAAACTTTTTTTATGTCTACTGAAGGAATTTAACACATTTCTATCAAAGTTAATATGTTTTTTAGGAAATTGTTTCCATATTTAAAACTGCAGGGAAAACTTCTCATGCTCCAGAATTTCACAGCATGAGAAGTTCTGGAGCATGTAGGACGGTTCATTATACAGGGCTTTATCTTACCTGACCTTCGCCGTCGATGAGATATTTTGTTGTTGTAAGGGCCTTGATTCCCATTGGGCCGCGGGCATGCATCTTCTGTGTGCTGATTCCGAGTTCCGCACCAAAGCCAAATTCGCCGCCGTCAGTGAACCTTGTGCTTGCGTTTACATAGACACAGCTTGCATCAATCCTTGCCTGGAACATCTTTGCGTTTGCCATGTCGTTTGTGATGATGCTTTCTGAATGCTTTGAGTTGTGGCTGTTGATGTAGGTGATGGCCTCATCAATGTTCTCCACTGTCTTTACGGCGCAGATCATATCAAGGAATTCAAAACCAAAGTCCGCTTCCTGTGCCTTGACGAGCTTTCCGTAGCCGGCTTTCTCAAGGACAGGATAGCTTGCCTCGTCCGCACGGACTTCAACCTTTCCGTCAAAAACGGCAGCCATCTTTGGCAGGAAGAGGTCGGCGATCTTCCTGTTGACGACAATGCATTCAAGGGCGTTGCAAACACCTGGGCGCTGCATCTTTCCGTTCTGTGCGATCTTTGCCGCCATATCAAGGTTTGCGCTTTCATCTATATAAAGGTGGCAGATTCCGCTGCCGGTTTCGATTACAGGAACCTTGGCTGTCTCTACGACAGTTTTTATAAGGCGTGCACTTCCGCGTGGAAGAGCCATGTCTACCTTGCCCACAGCTGTAAGAATCTCGGCGACCTCATCGTGACTTTCGCAAGGGGCAAGCTCGACGGCTTCAGGGATTCCGCCTTCAACAGAAGAAAGACCTTCTTTGATCGCCTTAACGATTGCCCTGTTTGAATTCAATGCAGAAGAAGAACCGCGAAGGAGGATTGCGTTGGCGCTTTTGTATGCAAGGGCAAAGGCATCCACAGTTACATTAGGACGGCTTTCATAGATGATGGCAACGACACCTACAGGCACGCGAACCTGGCGTATCTGCATTCCGTTTGGAGTCTTCCACCCTGCGACTTCCTCACCGATGGGATCTGTCTGCGCGATGATTGCCTCGACACCACCGATGATTCCGGCCATCTTCTTTTCATCAAGACTAAGACGGTCAACCAGGGCTTCGCTTGTTCCCTTGTCCCGTGCAGCCTTTACATCAATGGCGTTGGCGGCAAAGATTTCCGCCTTGTTTTTTTCAAGACTTTCGCAGACGGCTTTGAGCGCCGCGTTCTTTACAGTCGCATTCTGAAGTGAAAGTTTTTCAGTTCCGCCTCTCAATGAAGCGCAAATTGCGTTTATGTCCATAATGGTTCTCCTACGTGATTAAAAAAAACAGCCCTCGTAAAGTACAAGGGCCTTATAAAAACAGATGCTAGTAGTTGGCAAGGAAATACATGGCAAGCAAAAGAGCTGCCCTTGTTTTTCCGTCAGACCATGAAGCATCCTGCGGAAGGCTCTTGATGTACCACCAGAAAATGCCGAACTCGGGGTCGATGCGAAGTGCATATTCCGCAAAGTCCTTTGATTTCGACTGGTTTCCAAACATGAGGTAAACGACTTCTTCTACAATTGGGAAGAACTGTGAGTAGGCGTTCTTGTATTTTCCTTTTGAGATCTGCTTGCGGAATTCATCAAGCTGGTATGTTACTTCTGCCTTGAGGGCTTCGTCTGATTTCTCAACCCATGTCTTCTGGATTAAAAGTGCGAGGTTGTTGCTGAAACTTAAAATAAGCTTAGATTCCTCGTCGCCTTTGTTTTCGCAGATCTTCTTGAAGTTGCTGCCAGCTCCAAAGACGTCCGCGATCTGGATTGTATTTTTTGCAGCGCCATTGTCGTCTTCT
>JAGHUO010000006.1 GCA_018064785.1 Candidatus Treponema equi | reverse complement strand
AGCGGTGGAACCAGCTTCTTTGAGAGAAAGGAAATCAAGGACATCATCAGCTATCTTCGTGTTGTCGCAAACCACGATGATGACATAAACCTCATCCGCGTTTTGAACACACCTAGGCGAGGAATAGGCCGTGCCGCAGTGGAACAGATCAACACTGTGGCTAAAGGACAGGAATGTTCCCTTTGGGATGCAATCCAGGCCATTATCTCATGTCCGGAAGAAGAATGTCCCGTGACGGACAGCGTATTGGACAGCCTCAAGGAATTCAGCGAGCTCATAGAAAAAAACAAGACCATGCTTGGTGGCAAGGGATTGAGCAAGAAAGTTCGTGAAATGGTAGACGAAATAAACTATTTTGACTTTCTGATTTCAGAAAATCCAAAGAGCGAAAAGGCCGCACGCTTCAAGTATATGAACATCGAAAGCCTCATAAAGAGCATGGAACAATGGGAAAACAACCCAAACAACGAGGAAACAAACCTCTACGCCTACCTGAACAGAATCACACTTTTAAGCCGTGATGATATGGATGAAGAGGAAAACCAGGGAAAGGTAAACCTGATGACGGTCCACGCAAGCAAGGGACTGGAATTCCCTGTAGTCTTCATCGCAGGTGCGGAAGAAGGCCTCATGCCCCACGCCCATGCCGTGGAAGAAGGTGGAGATGCGGCAGTCGAGGAAGAAAGACGCCTTTTCTACGTGGCCGTAACGAGAGCCCAGAACAGGCTTCTTATATCCGCATGCCGCCAGCGCAGAAGAATGGCAAGCACGGTGGACTGCGAACCAAGCCGGTTCCTTGATGAGATTCCGCCAAATCTGGTTGAATACCATGAACCATCAAAGGAAGTCAACGAGGAAATGGCACACGAGCTTTTGCAGAACATGCTCAAGAACATGGCAAAACCTCGCGTCCCTAAACTTTAAATATCAAATACCGATAATCTAAGAGAGATTATAGACTCGGAGATCAAGTACATGAAACTGATGACAAATACATTGAAAATCACCTTGCTTGCCGGAGCACTTTTTGCATTTGCGGCATGCGAAACAACAAAAAAAGAAAAGGACACATTCCTTATTGTCACCGACCAGCAGATTCTGCCACCAGTACTCACAAAGGTACCTGTCATTGAATACAGCGGAATCGGAATCAAGTACGAATGTGAATCCATGTACCTTAAGAACTGTGTTGTAATGCAGGACAACAGCGCAAGCGGAAGATTCAGCATAAGGATCGTAGACGATGCATCTTCTGCACAGATGAAGGTTAAATTCCCAGCCGGAACATACGAGGTTCTACTCAACGAAAAGGCAAAAGACAAGAATCATTGCGCCTTCTACCTCTACCTTGACGGAATCGCATCCCGTGTCTACCCAGGCACAGAACCAAGCGGAGACTGGGAGCTTACAACAAGATCACCTGTCTACTTCAAGATCGACGAGCCTAGAACCGTAACAGTCACAATCATGCCGAACTCTGACCATGCAGTTGGAAGCACAGGCATGAACCTTGATTACATCCAGTTTGTAAAAAGATAATACGGAACAACCTAAGCTGTTTAAAATAACGAAGGCTGCACTTGTTGTGAAGTGCAGCCTTTGTTTTTATTAGCTAAAATTACAATTAGAAACCAGGAACATTTGAGATTGTTCCAGAGATTTTCTTAGGTCCAACTTTCTGTCCATCAGTCCAATAATACATGTTTCCTTCAAAAGTTCCGCTTATAAGTGTACCCCTCTGGCCCTTAACCTGACTTGTAATATTGATCGTACAAGTAGTTGATGTCCATTTCACTTCTGATTCACCTTTTTTTTCAGTATATGAAATATTAGCCTCTGGAATAATATCTTTCTTGAGATCGTCAACAAGACCTGTGCTTCCATTACCAATAAGGTAATTTAAGAAACTATTGGTCAAATTTTCAGTACTAATTCCAGTTGTATATTTTCCTTTGCTTTGTCCTGCATAAGTAAGAACAAGGGAAGTACCACCGAGCAAATCCTTTGAATAAATAACAGTTCCTTCATTTCCAATAAGAGATGAAACAAGAGGAATACTTTTTTCACCATTGGACTGCATGGCACCGGCGAGGCATGAAATGCTTTCTCCGTCAAAACTGGCTTCAACAGACGCTACTTTTACACTACCATCACAGCCTGCCAAAGTAGAAAATAGCAAAACCGCAGCAGCAACCGCAGCAATTTTTTTCATAATAGACATAATAAACTCCGTCAAATAAATAAAGGTTATATTATTATTCTATTGCAAAATGAGACAAAAAACAATGTAGGGAATTTTCAAGGAGAGGAAATCGGCTGCTATTTTCCGATATCAAGCATCCTCATGTTCCAGTTGGCAGGAGGATCTTCAATTATGCTCCAGTCAAAATCAAGAATGCCATGGGCAGGGAAAAGAGGTTGTGGTTCAGGATATTTTTTAGCGGCATCTTCCTTAAGGATCTGCTCAAGTGTTTTTCCATTTTCAAGGGTAAGGTACGGCTGTCCCATGGCACAGATTGTGCTGGTACGCACTGAATAGCTGAATTCAGTTCCGTCATCTGACCTGCCCGTCTTTTTTACGACTATACTGTTCAGTGTATATTCCTTAGGCAAGGTCTCGCTTTTTTCGATGTTCCTTATTCTTGAGCCACGGCCATTGACGCAGGTAAAGGTCTCACCGCTTACACGAAGATGCTTTGGAACATGATAGGTCTCATCACCGTCGGAAAAGACAGCTTGCTTTTCACCGTCGTAATCCATATCAGTTCGCCAATAGCGTATGTGATATACGGAACTGTCAGTGATGTAGAAAGACAGAAGTTCCTTTGAGTTTACAGGAGGAGAAACAAGAATGCCCGAAGCATTTCCGCTGTCCTGCCAGTAGCCGGCAAGAGGATTTCCGCTTTGCATTGTATTTCCGTCAAGCAAAGGACTCTGAGGAATTTTATCAGAATCTTCTTCCTTGACTATGAAGTTGAGATAGAGATTTCCACCGATGACAGCGAAAGGAACATTGTAGATTTCCTTGCGTCTTGGATAGACAACCTGCATGTTCCAGGCTCCGCTTGGAATGCCGTCCGCCATCACCTGGTCTCCATCTTCCTGCTCAACGACCATCCCGTCGCCAAGATGATATGTAAGAGGAACAAACCTGACGCTGAGTTCTTCAGGCATATCTTTCTGGGTAGCGTCATTTATTTTTCTTGGATTGTTTTTGGTGTACTCATTTGGTTCAGCCACACGGTCATCATAACGCTGGTAGAATGTACGCAGAACCATCATGGGAATGCTGCCCTTTTCATTGCCATAGCCGGAATCAAAAACCACGTAACGTTCCTGATTTTTCCAGACACCTTTTAAAAGCTCTGGAACCTTGTTGCTTTCCTGAGCAAATAAAACAGAGAATACTGACAATGACAAAAGCATGGCAAGTTTTTTCATTTTCCCATCATCGAGGCGATTTCGTCTCTAATAGAATATCGGATGATTTGACGCTGTTCAAAAGACTTCTCCACAAGTTCATCGATTTCCATTGCTTCATAGATCTTTTTTGATTCAGACACATCGGCGCGCAGAACAGGATGCTTTGGACTGAACAGAACGCAGCAGTCTTCGTATGGAAGGATGGATGTGGCATAGGTTCCGATCTGAAGAGCTGTATCCACAATCTCTTCCTTGTCCAATCCGATAAGTGGACGATAAAGAGGAATGTCGGCAAAACTTTCTGTCACTGCAAGGTTCTGGCTTGTCTGGCTTGCGACCTGACCAAGACTTTCTCCTGTAATGATGGCATCGCTTCCAATATGTTTTGCGATCATGTTTGCGACTTTCATCATGCAAAGACGAAGCATGAGGGTGCTGTATTCTTCCGGTGCCTTCTGCTTGATCTTCATCTGCACGTCAGTGAAAGGAACAACGTTGAGATGTGTTTCCATTCCGTACATGGCGATGGTCTTGGCAAGATCCTGCACCTTTTTCTGGGCTTCCTCGGATGTGTATGGATAGCTGTGGAAATATACGCATTCAACACGCATTCCACGGCGCATCATACGATACCCTGCCACAGGACTGTCGATTCCACCGGAAAGCAAAAGAAGTCCTTTTCCGCTTACACCTACAGGAAGACCGCGGCCTGTCTTTTTCTGGGCACAGTATACATAAGCCTTGTCACGGACCTCTACGTTGATGACGCAGTCAGGATGCTTTACGTCGACATCAAGGGTTCCGTCGTCAAAAAGAATTCCGGCGGCCTGAATGCAGATCTCATAGGAATTCAAAGGGAAATCCTTGTCCTCACGGCGGGCATCGATCTTGAATGTCTTTGCTCCAAGTTCCTTTGCCTTCAAGCCTTCCACACGGACAGCTTCAGTAATGGCTTCCATTGTTTTTTCAACATTCTGGACTTTTGCCCATCCTGTGATTCCAAGAAGATGGTCCAGGGCAAATTCAACGGCACCGCATGAGTCCTTTGTACAGTGGACATAAAGGCGCCCCGTAAGGACCTTTACCTTTGCATCGGCTGTTTCAAGAGCATTGCGGAGGTTGTTCACAAGCTGCTTTTCAAAGGTCTTTATGTTGCTTCCCTTGAGTGTAAGCTCACCTACCTTTCCAAGATATGTTTCCGTATATACTGAAAAATCTATTTCTTTCTTTGGTTTCTTGATTCTCATATTAATACCTTATTGATACTCCAAGGTTGAAGTAGAAGTTTAATTTGTCACACAGTCCATCTTCCCATGCTTTGCGCACGGAATCAAGCTTAGCTTTCTTTACAGCATCTTCTTCGAAGGCATCTATGATTCCGCCTGGGAACATTTCGTTTCCAACGCCATAGTTATGGATGTATTCAAAATCCATGCCGGCACGAAGACTTACGGAAGATCCCCTGTCATTTTTCAGCAAGAGATATTCGCCATCGGCTCCAAAACGGACCGTAGTCTCAATGTGGTCCTGGCTAAGGAAATTAAGGTGGTTCCATGCGGTGTCCACATGCTTTCCGTTTTTGCCATCGTTTGAGAACATTGAATGGGTGTAGATGGAACCGTCCGTCGCATAGGTTCCGGCTTCTGAAGAAAGATATTCCTCGGCTTCCTCATCAGTGATCGACTCGCAGATGTTTCCATGACGTGAGAAAGCACCGTGGATGTTCAGCTTAAGGCGATCCACTGGCTTCAAGTCTACGGAAAGTTCCACAGCGTCGGTGTTAGGCTCATACTGGCTGCCTATCTTGATACCGTTGTTTGTATAGTTCTGACGATTGATGGTCGTTGGTGTTATACGGCTACCCTTTTCCAATGGATCATACTCCCAGTGGCTGTAGGTATATGGAGTAATGGCTGTATAGGTAAGGCTGACCTTCTTGACCATGGAAGCTTCCGGTGTCCAGATGATTCCTGTACGAGCCGCTATCCTGTATTTCGAATCCAGGTTGAACTTAAGGAATTCATTGATAGGGAAATCATCCACGAGGACGTCTGTAGCCCAAAGCCATCCCTGGGCAGGCTTCACGTTGAAGGTCACTCCCATGAAGACTCCGTCGCCGGCTCCAGTAAGTTCTTCTGAAATCATGTAAGGAACAGGCAGCAAAGTACAAAGGTCAAAGCGTTCTCCGATGACTGCGGCCTCATAAAAGGAAAAATCAAACCAGTCGCAGACCTCATATCCAATGGCATGGAATCCAAGGCTTTTCCCGCTGTCAAGGGTGCTTATGTCCCCATTATAGCTGCGGGTTGCCCCAAGCATGGAAAGCATCTGGGTATAATAAAGCCTGCCCTTCATCCATGTAAGAGAAAGGTTTGTCGAATGGAACCTGGTGTCGTTGAGGACAAGTCCCTGGCCAAGGTAATTTCCATAGCCGCTTCTGTATATTCCGCCTTGTACGTAGAGATCCTCGTTGCCATAGGCGATGATGTCGTTCACATCAAGGTACATCTTGCATGGCCCCAGCTCCGATGGATCAAAAACAGCGTCGTGGGTCGGATTGGTATAGTTTGGCAGACATTCAGATTCAGGATGTGGAGCAACGGTGATTCCCATGCTGTAGCCAAAGGATGCCTTGTCTGTTCCATCAAAAGGAGCAAGGTCGCCCTGGATTCCAGGACAAATGTAGACATTCTTTGCAAGTTCGCTGTCAGAGGTTCCGTCTTTATCTATCTTCTCGTATTTAAGATAGCCGTCAACATCAAGGTAAACATAAAGTTTTTTTCCCGTAAGCCTTTCATAGCATTCAGCGGCAACAGCCTTGTCTTCCTCATTGCCATTTTCAAGGACCTCATCAAGGATTGCCTTTACGTTCTGCAGAGGATAAGGCCTTACAGGCGGAATACGGCTGACAACCCCGCGGCTGTGCCATATGAATGCCTGGCTGTAAAAATCGTCAGATGGATCAACAGTGACCTGGGCAAAAAGAGCCGATGCTCCAACAAAAAGTGAAACAAGCCCCGCAAAGAGTTTTTTCATCATAATCAACCTCCCTAGAACAGTTTCTTAGATACGGAAACAGCAATCTCAAAGCCCTGACGTGTCCTGCCTTCAACATTGCCATAGTTTGCGACATAGGTGAATGAAGGCTGAACCATTACCTCCAGGTCCTTTACCGGTTTAGCCGCGGCACGCAAGGAAACCCTGGTCACGTACTCGTTGGTTCCGTGTGGAGTGGAATACCCCTGCTTTTCCTTGGCAACCTCGTATCCATCCGTATCCTTTGATGGATATACCCAGTCCTTGTATATGGAATCATCGCTTTTTGCGACTTCATCGCTTTCCTTTGACTTGTCCCTGTTCTTCCAGTTGAAGTCATAGTTCTGGAACACCTTGTCGCCGGAATAGGTTCCGCAGGCCTTGAAAAGACAATCCAATGTAAGGGACCATTTTTCCGCCTCGTAGCCGACAGCGATCTCTCCGCCTACAGTGTCAGGTCCCCATGGAGTTCCATACCATTCCGTATAGAAATCCCCCTGCTTTGGGCCCATAAGATCCTGTGAATAACGTACCAGGGACCACTGAGGACTTGCTTTTATGTACATGAAGGGATCTGTATAGGTTCCCTCAAGCCACACATGGAAAGAGCCGTCTCTGTAAGGGACAAACACTTCCGTTCCTGCCTGGAATCCAAATCCCCGTGGAGTACAGTCCTTTGGGTCATCGGCTTCCGTAGGCATCTGGAACTGGTCCATTACGAATATTCCGTAGAAACGGCTGTTCTTTACTGGCGTGAAGTCAATCTTAAGCGACATGTAATCACAGGTATTGCTTTCCCCACCTTCACGACGGGTCTCGTAATCCTTCCATGCGGCAAAACCATGGTATACGTTCCAAGGAGCAAGGTAACGGAGCTCAAGTGGCGCATATACCAGAAGGCTTTCCTTTGCCGTCAGCTGGAGCTTGTCCCAGAGGATCGCGGCGATCTCGTGGCTGTACATGTATCTGTCAGGATTGAACTGGTTTATGTCCAGCTTGTATCTGAAATTTGAGGAATAAATCGAAAGGTCTGCATAGGTGCTTCCGGTAAAGTATTCGCTCTGGGTAACGCTGCCTGAAAGTGACCTGTTGAAATAGGAGTTCATGGTTCCGTAGATGAATGAAACCCCGGTGTTTTCCGTGAATCTATGTCCCATGGCAAAGTAGTAGTCATGGGGAAAGTTAAGGTCAAAGGCATCAGGTTCCAACGGAATGTTGCTGTAGTTGTCATTCTTTACCTGGAATCCCCTAGTCTGCCCGATCCTTGTGTCCATGGACATGGCAAGGTACTCCGACAGAACAATCTGCACCGGAATATATGCAAGAGGCTTCTGACAATAACGGTCATATACCCAGTCAATGTCATCCTCTGTCTTGTAGTACCCTTCAAGGGACAACTGCATTTCCGACTGGATCTTAAGCAGGTCGCTGCCAAAGGAAACGGGTGTCTCGTAGGCCATGTATTCCACAAGCCTGTCGTAATGGCGGGATGCATCTTTTGAAAGACTTTCCTGGTCTATCTTATCCAGATGATGGCGTACCTGCTCAAGTGTCATTGGAGCGTAGAAAACAAAATCAGTCCTTCCGCTGTCCATTACAACCCTTGCAAGGCTGTCGAAAATCCAGCTGTCGGCCCCTACAACTTCCTGGGGACTTCTTGCAGACAGACTGAAAGAAAAGACAAAAGAACATATTGTTAATAATACAAGTTTTTTTGCACAATATATTGTAGATTTCATGATCAGCGAGTTTAAATGATTGTTGCAGAAAAAACAAGCATGGGGTAAAATTAGATTTCTATGAAAGTAGCAATGTTTACTGACGCATACTATCCCCGTATCAACGGTGTCACGGTTTCCGTTCATTCCTACGCGGAAGAACTGGTGAAGCTTGGCCATGAGGTGTGCATAGTAACTCTTGAATATACAGAAGAACAGCAGAAAAGCTCCTTTTTTGATGAGGCCAGCGACGAGACCCTGCCATTCAAGGTGGTGAGGATTCCGTCTACAAGAGTTGTTTTCTCAAAGGAAGACCGCATGGGCCGTCTGGACAAGTGGCGTTTCGTAAAGAAGGCCATGGATTCCTTCAAGCCTGATGTCATACACATAAATTCGGAATGGGTCGTAGGCTATTTCGGGGCAATCTACAGCCGTCATAGAAGCATTCCCTTTGTATTTACTTTCCATACGCTCTGGGAGACCTATCTTCCAAACTACATGACAATGTTCCCTTCCCGCAGCACAAGAAAGCTTGGCAAGGAAGTGGTACGTTTCTACCTTAAGCGCGCCGATGTCATCATATCTCCGACGGAACGTATATGCCAGGTCGTAAAGGATTACGGAATAGAACGTGACATGAAGATCCTTCCAACAGGAATTCCATCTTCCAAGCTTGCATACAACTCAAAGCAGAAGAACATAGTCATAAACCAGCTTAACAAGAAATTTCCGGCCATCAGAGGAAAGAAAATACTTCTCTATGTGGGCCGCGTTGTAAAGGAAAAGAACCTGGACTTTCTTTTTGATGTACTCAAGAATGTCCAGAAGACAATGCCAAAGACCGCCCTTCTTTTTGTTGGAGGCGGACCTTATCTTGATGAGCTCAAGGAAAAATCCAAAGAACTGGGTCTTGAGAAATCCGTGTTCTTCACTGGATACATAGAGGGCACCCATCTTATATATTTCTACAAGAAAGCGGATGTCTTCACATTCCCAAGCAAAACCGACACCCAGGGACTTGTCACCATAGAGGCAATGCTTTCAGGACTTCCTGTAGTCGCCATAGGTGCCATGGGAACCCTTGACGTCATGCAGGGAGACAACGGTGGTTTCATGGTAAAAGACGATCCGGATGCCTTTGCGGAAAAAGTCCTTCTGCTTCTCAAGAACAAGAAGCTGCACATGGAAAAAGGAAAGGAAGCCATGGCGTGGGCGGAAAAATGGAAGATCTCAAGCCTTACCCCACAGCTTGTTGAATATTACGAAAAAGCCATCGAAATACATAATGCCAGGAAACAGAAATGACTTCGGAAGAAAAAAAGACAGTATATGATTTTCTCAAGACAACATCTTCCTGGGCATACGGTTATGAATCTCCAAAGTTCAAGGAAGACGACATTGTCTTTGACGATGACGTGATTGAATACATAGAACCTGAACCACAGCCTATACCACAACAGGCGGAACCTGCACCAGCTGAACCAGTCAAGGCAGATTCTGCAGCTGCCCCAGAGGAAGTTGCTGCAGCAGAAGAACAACCAACCGTCACTGAGAAAACACAATCTTCAGGCGGAATCACCCTTGAGACCATCGCAAAGAAAATCGGTGGATGCCACAACTGCATACTTGCAAACGCAAGAACGAACACCGTACCTGGCGAAGGTGTGGAAAGTCCTTATGTACTTGTCATTGGCGAAGGTCCTGGAGAAGACGAAGACAAATCAGGAAGACCTTTTGTAGGCAAGGCAGGCCAGCTTCTTGACAAGATGCTTGCAGCCATCGGTCTTTCCCGCACATCAAACTGCTACATAGCAAACATAGTGAAATGCCGTCCTCCAATGAACCGCACGCCAATGCCTGACGAAGCAGCCGCATGCGCAGGATACCTGCAGGCACAGATCCATATACTCAAGCCAAAGTTCATACTCGCCATGGGACGCACTGCCATTCAGAATCTCATGAACACTACAACAGGAATAAACGCACTCCGCGGACAGTGGATGGAATACCAGTTTGGAAACCAGAAAATTCCACTCATGGCAACCTACCATCCAAGCGCACTTCTTCGTGACGAAAGGCTCAAAGCGCCTGCATGGCAGGACCTTAAGAAATTCCGTGAAAAGCTTCTTGCTGAAAAACCAGATTACGCGGAAGTATTCCACATACAGCAGAACCAGCGCCAGTAACGGTAAAACAAAGCAATGCCAGAAACAAAGACCCGCTATATAGATGTTGTACTCAATGTACCCCTCAACCAGGCTTTCACTTACAGGGAACCTGCGGAAACGGAAAAAACTTGCAATCCCAAAGATCCCTTTGGCTACAGGGTCGAGGTGAAATTCGGCAACAGAAAAACCACAGGCTTTGTGACGGCAGTCTACGACCATCTACCGGAATCATGCGCAGTTGGTGAAGACAAGATAAGAAGCGCACTACGTTACATAGACAGCGAGCCTCTCCTTACAGAAGAACTTCATTCCATCGCAAAATTCATGAGCGGCTACTATATAGCTCCCATCGGTGAATGCGTATTTGCCATGATTCCGTCTGGAAAAAGAGAAACGGAAATTCCAGGCTTCTCTTTCTTTCAGGATGAAAAAGGATTTGAAAAGAAAGAACTCAGCGAAGAACAGAAAAAAGCCGTCGAAGGAATACTGGGCTCAAAGTCAGATCGAAAATTCCATTATCTATACGGAACCACGGGAAGCGGCAAGACTGAAGTCTTCCTCACCTGCGCGGACCGGGTCATGCAGGAAGGCAAAGGCGTAATATACCTTGTGCCTGAGATAGGACTTACACCACAGGTTGTAGAGGCTGTGCGCCAACGATTTGGAAACACTGCGGCGGTCCTTCATTCAGAGCTTACTCCAAGCCAACGCCTTGGAGAATGGAAAAGAATACTCCACAAGGAAGCCAGAGTTGTCATTGGAGCAAGAAGCGCCATATTCGCACCTGTTCCCGACCTTGGACTTGTGATAATCGACGAAGAACATGATTCCTCATACAAGTCAGGTTCTTCTCCTAGATACCACGCAAGACAGATCGCCATGCTCAGATGTTCACACGCCGAGGTTCCCCTCATAATGGGTTCAGCAACACCGTCCATGGAAGCCTGGCATTCAATGAGCGAAGGCAAGATAATGCGCCATACCCTGACAAGACGCCTTGCAGGAGGGGCCGCTCCAAAGATTGAATGCGTGAATCTTTCAGCGGAAGCAAACGGAGAAAACTGCATCTCAAGAAAACTTCATGCGGAAATGGCCGAAACATTGAAGGAAAAGAAACAGTCCATACTGTTCCTGAACAGGCGCGGATTCACACACTTTTTCAGATGTGCCTCATGCGGCTTTGAACTTAAATGCAGGAACTGTTCCGTGGCGTTGACATACCACAAAAGCGAGAACAGGCTTCGATGCCATTACTGCGGCTACAGCACAACGCCTCCTCAGCAATGCCCTGAATGCGGTTCATTGGACATTGGATATTCCGGCTTTGGAACTGAATATATTGAAGGCGAAGTAAAATCAAAATTTCCCAATGCTAAAGTCCTGCGTGCCGACACTGATTCACTGCACCACAAAGGGGAACTTCAGGAACGTTTTGACAGCTTCAAGAAAGGTGAAGCCGACATTCTTCTTGGAACACAGATGGTCGCAAAAGGACTTAACTTTCCTAAACTCAAGCTGGTGGGTGTAGTACTTGCTGACACTTCCCTTCATCTTCCTGACTTCCGTGCATCTGAAAAAACTTTTGCATTAATAACCCAGGTCGCAGGCAGAGCCGGAAGGTTTTTTCCTGATGGAAAAGTAATCGTGCAGAGCTACAGCCCTGAACGGGATGCCATTGCATATGCCATAAAAGGAGACACGGCAGGATTCTACCAGAAGGAAATGGAGATGAGGCGCATTCTTGGATTCCCGCCATACACAAGGCTTCTTAGACTTGTTTTCAGATCCTCAGTTCCACAGGCTGCTGAAGTGGCCGCCGACGCCGGTGCAAAAATTCTAGGAAAGAAAGCCAGCCGTGATGTTGAGATACTTGGACCTGCGGAATGTCCGCTGAACATGGTAGGCGGCAATTACCGCTGGCAGATCCTGCTCAGAAGCAACAACATCAAGAGCCTGCAGGAAGCGGCAAAGATTCTCGTGTGGGGATACAAGACTCCAAAGGATGTATACATCGAGGTCGATGTGGATCCGGTCAATCTGATGTAGGAATGTCTCCAGTCCTGTCATGACGGACAGGACCATCAAAAAAGATCTGCCATAAGAAAAGTCCTGTCGCAGGTGCGGTAGTCATGGCACGGCTGCGGTCACGGCTTTCAAGTATGGCCTTGAAGTCTTCTCCTGTCATGCCTTTTTTCTCTGCTTCAATAAGAGTTCCTGTAATCGATCTCACCATTTTCCAAAGGAATGCATTTGCCTGGATCTCAAAGACAAGAAGTCCTCTTTCCTCGTCTTCCCAATAGAAAAAGGCATTCTCAAGATAACGATATGTAGACAGGCTTTTGTCACCGCTGGCGGCAAATGTGGCGCAGTCTATTTCACCCCTAAGACATGATGCCATGTCATTGAGGACATTTATGTCCGGTCTTCGCGGAATATACCATCTGTAGCGGCTTTCATGGGCATAGGAAGGTTTCTCGCACTGGATGAAATATCTGTACTTTCTGCTTGTGGCGCTGAAACGGCTGTTGAATTCCATAGGTTTCTTTTCAACGGAAACAATGCGTATGTCCGGTGGAAGAAGTCCATTAAGTGCGCGGAGATAGTTTTCAGGGGTCACTGAATCAATTGGAGACTCAAAGTTGGCAGCCTGACCCATTGCGTGCACACCGCTGTCTGTCCTTCCGCTTCCGTACAGCTTTACGGGCATCCTCAGCATGCGTTCAATGGCAATTTCGATTTCACCTTGAACGGTTCTTACAGGTTCACCTTCATTGGATTTATCCTGCCTCTGCCATCCGCAGAAATCGGTTCCATCATATGAGACTGTAAGAAGGATATTAGTCATCGTCGCCAAAGATATTGTTTGATCCAAGTTCCGCAGAAAGCTTGTCGTAAAGATCGCGGGCAACTTCAAGAAGAGGACCAGGTTTTGCTTTGCTTGACTTTCCAAGACCAAAGATACGTGCGATGGCCTTTTTGCTGTCCTCAAGCTTCTTTAGACGTAGCTGAAGGTTTTCTCGCTGACCATACTTGTATTCAAGAAGACCTGAAAGATAGATGATTCCGTCGTAGCCATAGCTTTTATCCGTATCAGGTCCAAAATGAGCAACCGATTCAATGGATTCTATGCGGCCGGTCTCATTTATCAAAGTCTGCTGGTAGAAGTAAAGAGCCTTTCTATAGAAAACCTGGGCCATATAGTCATAGTTGTGACCAGGGCTTACATGTTCGATATCCTGACAGAGCCATGCAAGTCTAAGACAGATCTCTCCTCTTTTAAATGTAGGTGCATAAGCGATGTCGACCTTCTCATAGCACATGAGGGCAAGATAATACATGGCAGCGCCATCAAAGAGAGTACGTTCATCGTGGACGTTGAAATGAGGGAAAACAGCTTCACATGCATTCACACGCTTTTCTGAGCTTTCGGCAAGACGGTCAAAAGTCTCACCATCCTTTATTGTCTTGAAGTCCTTCCAGAACAAAGCCGTATGACAGTTTGGACAGCAGCCGATTTCATAGATGAGAGGATATACGCGGCCAAATTTCTTTGAAGGCTCATAATTTCTGTGAAGCTCATCGGTAAGATTTCCAGCGATGGTACGGCCACCACCTTGATGCATTACTTCCTGTTTGAATCCTTTCTGGCAGACTGGACATATCATGTCTTCTTTTGCCCAATAAGAGATTGCAGGTTTCTTTGGACCTTCGTCCATTACAAATGCCTTGCTGAAATTTTTACTTGCCATTCTATCCTCACACTTCTATGACCGCGTAGGCCACAGCATATTCTTTCTCATGACTTATTGAAACATGGACAGTGTATTTTTCACCGCACCTCTGCTCAACAAGGTCCTTTGCATCCCCTGTCACGTGAAAAAGTGGTTTTCCTTTTTCATCCACAGTCACGTAGACATCCTTGAGACTGAATCCTGAGATTCCGGTCCCAAGGGCCTTAGAGAAAGCTTCCTTTGCGGCAAACTTTCCGGCATAGGATTCACATTTCCGCTGCCTAGAGGCGGATTGCGAAAGCCGTTCCTTCTCATTGAAAAAACGATTTATGAAGGAATCTTCCTCCGCCACCCATTTTTCAAACCGAGAAACTTTGACTATGTCGCAGCCGATTCCGTATATCATTGAGCATCAGCTCCCGGTTCCAACGGAATTTCCATATTTAAATCTTCGGTATTTTTTTCCTCTTTTTTGACAATGTTTAAATTAACTTCTGAAAGTGAACTCTGGGCAAGGGAATAAGCAGGAGAAAGCTCAACCATGACCGGCACGCTGTATTCTCCAGGTTCTGACACGAATGAAAGATCTACATAGACACTGAGATTCCTCAAGCTGAATTTCTCAATATCGAGAACGCTACCCTCGACAATGAGGGACATCTTTGGCATTTCTCCATCAATATCAAGCTCTTCATTCAAAGAATTTATCTTGATATCGATATCCGACAATTCCTTGACCATACCTTCTGAAACAACCGGAACAGAAATCTTGACCAGGTTGTCGTCAAGAACGGAAACATAGGAGTTAGGATTTACTGTCTTGAGAACCTTTGAGACGAGATATTCCGCACCATCAATGTTTATGGCACCTGCAGGAATTTCCTTTATCTCATCAAGCATGAACTTAGGCCCACACAAAGTAACATAGGCAGGATCAAGCTGGGCACCGAGAGCCTTGTATCCATGGGCTGGTGTTCCAAAAACTTTGGCTACAACAGGAACAGTCTTCATTTCCTTTTTCTGGATTTCAAATGGAAGATTGTCAGGATAAACAGTAATCTCAAGAGGATCGATATCAAGGGAAACAAGATGTTCAGAAAGGTCCACAGCCACAGGAAAATTCCAGGTCCCTTCCCTTGTACGTGATGCAATGTCCACATAAGCGGCGAAATCTTTCTCTGTGATAGAAGAGATCAGGTCACTTCTCGTACGCACCCTGATCTTTACGTATCTATCCTTCTGAAGTCCGCTGACAGGAAGCATGTTTCCTTCCTTCCTTATTTCAAGAGGTACAGAAAAGGTCTTTGTCTCAAGAAGAGAAACCTGGTGAAAAAAATATATCATGGCAGCAAGGACAAAACAGATTGCCTTGATGAGCCAGTTTTCAGTCAGCTTTTCCAGTAATGGCTTTGTGTTCATCGATAGTATCCTCAATAATCTGCTGGTCTGGAGTAATGTCCAGCTGGCGTTCAAGAATTCTTGTTACCTGTTCCGAAGTAAGGTCATAATGAAGCTTTGAATCATAGGCAAGTGAGAAAGCTCCTGTTTCTTCGCTGACAATCAGTACAACACAGTCCGTGACTTCACTTAATCCAAGGGCAGCTCTGTGTCTTGTTCCGAAAGTCTTCTTGATGTCATACTGCTCACTGACAGGAAGAAAGCATCCTGCCGCAAGGATTTTATTACCCTTGATGAAGCATGCACCATCATGAAGCGGTGTATTGTGGCCAAAGATTGTTACAAGAAGATTTGAGGAAAGATCCGCATTCATCTTTGTACCGGTCTCAAGAAAATTATCGACCTTTGTATGACGCATGAAGCAGACAAGCATACCGCGCTTCTGTTTTGAAAGAAGATCCGCGGCGATCAATACGGAATCGACATAAGTATGTTTTGCTCTGGAACCGACAGTGAACCATCTTCCCTGGCCAAGTTTAAGGAACACTTTTCTAAGTTCAGGCTGGAAGACAATCGCAAACATCAAGACAAGCCCCGGTGCAAGCACAGAGAAAATCCACATCATGGTCTTAAGCTGGAAGATGTATGTCACAGCATAGGCAATGACCACGATGATGGCAGACTTGATGATCTGGACGGCATTGGTCTGGTTGATGATCTGATATACCTTATAGAGAAGAAACGTAAGAATGCCTATATCAAGAACAGGCCTGATTCCATCGTATATTTTTATAAGCGTTGCAAACTGGTTCATACTATTGCAAAGATTTTAACACAGCAAAAGTATCAAGGCAAGGAGCGCAGTCGTGAACACGGACCATGAAAGCACCGTTCATTACGGAAACAAGGTCAGCTGCAAGGGTTCCGTAGAGCCTGTCATCGACTTCCCTGCCCGTCATCTGTCCAATGCATGTCTTGCGTGACAAAGCCATGAGGACAGGATATCTACCGCCACAGAGACGGCCGCAGTTTTTTATAAGCTGAATATTTCCATAGAGATCCTTTCCAAAACCTACACCTGGATCAACGATAATCCTTGAAGGATCAATTCCCTTTGAGATGGCATATTCAGCACGAGCATCAAGATAGTCGCTGACCTCATGAAAGACATTTCCATATTTAGTATCGCTCTGCATTGCAGAAGGAATTCCGCGTTTGTGCATAAGGATCACCGGAATGTCAGTCTCAGCGCAAAATTCTGCCATGCCCTCATCGTCTTCAAGTGCAGAAACATCATTGAGCATGTCGGCACCTTCATCAAAAGCAGCCTTCATGACTCCAAGCTTTCTTGTATCTATGGAAATGGGTATGTCGCTATGTTTTCTTATTTCTCTTACAAGCGGAACTACACGACGGATTTCTTCAGCCTCATCCACATATTCTGAACCAGGTCTTGTAGATTCGCCGCCTATGTCAAGCAAGTCCGCGCCTTCATCTATCATCTTCAATGCACGGTCAATGCTTCCTCTGCTGTCTTCAAAAAAACTGTCGGGAGTGGCATTCACAATGGCCATAATGAATGCAGGATTATCAGTGGTCATCAACCTGTCTCTTAGAGAAAAACTTTTCATGCGATAATTTCCCTTGCGCCAGACACTATGCATTCAGAGGAAAGTCCTGCTTCCTCCAGTATCTGACCTCTGTTTCCATTGGATACAAAACGATCAGGAAAGGCAAAAACTCTGACAGGAACATCTCCAGTGGCTGAAGACTTCTTTACAAGTCCTTCTATGTATTCACCGATACCGCCAATCCTTATTCCATCCTCAACGACGAGGACAGCATCATATCCTGAGGCGATGTCCACAAAACCTTCCGAATCAAAAGGTTTAAGGCTTCTGATGGAATATATGTCGGCGATAATTCCGTCAAGAAGAAGAGACCTTGCGGCAGTAAGGGTTTCCGTGAAGATGCTTCCTGTACATGCAAGAAGTACCTTCTTCATGCTCTTTCTTTTTCTTGAAGAATACTGGCTGCTTACAGAAGGTGCATAGTCATCGCAGGAAACAAAGACACCCTTTCCAGGAACCACTTCCTGAGAAAAATTCTCAATTTCTGTAGGACATGACATTTTTGGCCATCTTATGACAACCGGACAGTCCGCCTTGTCCACAGCATAGTCCAGGCATATATCCATGTCGGACTTTGTAGCAGGAGAGAAAAACTTGACGTTAGGTATGGAACGCAAAAGCGCAATATCAAAGATACCCTGATGGGTCTCACCGTCACCTGGCACGGCTCCGGCACGATCCAAAGCGATTATGCAGTGTCTGTTCTGAAGGGCTATATCCTCGATTATCTGGTCAACTGATCGCTGTATGAATGTGGAATAGATTGCCACCACAGGAACAAGACCACCTGCGGCAAGTCCACCGCCAAAAGTCACAGCATGCTCTTCCGCAATGCCGACATCAAAAAATCTTTCCGGAAATTTCCTTGAAAAAGCATCAAGTCCAGTACCCTTGGACATGGCGGCAGTCACTGCGGCCACCTTCTCGTTGCGGGAACCAAGCTCAATCATCTTGCTTGAAAAATTCTCGGTAAAACTAAGGCTGTCGAATTTCTCAACCTTTCCGTCACTTGTATTGAAAGGACCAATGCCATGGAATGCGGAAGGATTGTTTTCCGCCGGTGAATATCCCTTGCCCTTCTTTGTGACGACATGGATGACAACAGGTCTTGGTATCCTCTTGGCCTTCACAAAGACACGCACCATGGCATCAATATCGTGGCCGTCCAATGGACCAACGTATTCAAATCCAAGATCGACAAAAAGATTGTTGGTAAGGAACAGCCCTTTAACTCCACGCTTGAAACGGAAAATGAGTTTTCCCAGATGACGGCTGAAATAAGGAATCTTGTCCACAAGATGATCAACCCTGTGCCTGAATCCCTGATATGTACTTGTAAAGGTAAGACGTGACAGATAGCGGGAAAGACTGCCTACATTCTGGTCAATGGACATCTGGTTGTCATTGACGACTACAATAAGGTTTTCCGCCAGCTGTCCCGCATGGCTAAGGCCTTCAAAGGCCATTCCGCCTGTAAGGGCACCATCACCTATGACGGCAACAACCTTGTCCTTGCGCCCCTGGATTTTCCATGCTGTGAGAAGTCCCAAGGCAGATGATATGGAAGAAGATGCATGACCTGCATCAAAATAGTCATGTTCGCTTTCATGGATCTTTGTGAATCCAGAGATTCCGTCCTTCAATCTTACAGTATTGAATTCATGGCTTCTGCCCGTAAGGATTTTATGAGGATAGCACTGATGGCTTACATCCCATACGATGGAATCCTTAGGACTGTCAAAGACTTTATGAAGGGCTATGGTAAGCTCCACAACGCCCAGGTTGCTTGCAAGATGACCGCCGTTATTGCCGACCACCTCAATGATTTTTGAACGGATTTCCGATGCGAGTGTGCGCAGGCTTTCTTTTGGCAATGATTTCAAATCCTCTGGTGAATTTACATTCTGTAGAATCAAGGCAAAAACTCCTGCTATATAAAGTTATAATCAATATTCAAAACATGAAAAAAAAGACCGCAGTCAAACCAACCGCGGTCTCCATTGAAAAAAGGCCTTTCGCATTAAGCGACTTTGCAATTTCTCGCAAGGTCACTTACTTGCTCTTATGGCGATTCTTTCTAAGCTTCTTCTTACGCTTATGTGTCGCAATCTTTGCGCGCTTTCTTTTCTTACCACAAGGCA
>JAGHUO010000149.1 GCA_018064785.1 Candidatus Treponema equi | reverse complement strand
GGATTCCACACACTTTTCCCTGGAATTGAAATCGTAAGATCATCAAGCGCAGAAATAAAGGCGACAATTCCGTTGTGGCTCCACACTGACGGCGAGGTTGGATACAAGGCTCAATACCTCACAGTCTCAACATATGACAAGAAATTGAAATTCATACTATAGACATGAACTACCAGACGGAACTTGAAAAAATCATCAATGGTCTCAAAGGAAAACCACGACTTCTATTGCATGCCTGCTGCGGTCCGTGCTCAAGCTACGTCATGGAATATCTTGCGTCCGTTTTTGACATTACGATTCTCTATTACAACCCAAACATCTATCCACAGGCGGAATATGAACGCCGCCTTCAGGAGCTGAAAGATTTCCTGCCGAGATTTACTCCTGCCGTTGCAAACAATGTAAAGCTTGTGGAAATGAATTACGACCCGCAGGAATTCTACAACGCCATAAAGGTATGCGAAGAACCGGAGATGGCCGACGATCCTGAGAAAGGTGAACGATGCAGAAGGTGCTATGAATTCCGTCTTAGAAAAAGCTACACATATGCAGCAGAAAATAAATTTGATTATTTCTGCACAAGTCTTTCCATCAGTCCTTTCAAGGATTCCGTAAAGATAAATGTTGAAGGCGAAAAGATTGCAAACGAAAATCCAGAAGGGCCAAAATGGCTTTATTCTGACTTTAAGAAAAAAAGCGGCTTTCTAAGAAGTCTTGAGATCAGCGAAGAATACAATCTTTACAGACAGCAGTACTGCGGTTGTGTTTATTCAACCAGGACAGCCGTGGATGAAAGCACGGTGCTTTAGTTGCTTGCCCTCAGCGTGGATCGCCACGCCTGTCTGCCATAGCAGCCGGCTCGCGATGACGGAATGCTCTTTCCGCCGTCGCTGGGCCCCATCGTCATTGCGAGGAGTATAACGAATTGCTTGCTTCAAGCAAAATATCATCCAGAGATTTCATGAAGGTCTTTCTGCTGAACTTGATTTTCTGCAGTGACAGTTTTTCAAAATAGTAGAACACAAGGCTCATGAAAGCGCCGGCTCTTGAAGGAAGTTTCAGGTCGCGGCTCACTGCCAGCTTTGAAAGGAACACAGCGCCACATAGTCTGCCGGAACGTACAAGACCTGACATCAATGCACCTTCAGTGATTTTTAATTTCCAGAACTCAACGATGATTCTCCCATGAGGCACGAGAAGAGAAAAGAATGTGACGGAAACTATTATCATCAAAGACGGAAGGATTCTTACCTTTTTCTTTGTCAGCAAGCTGCAAGCAAGGGCGGCGAACGTGATTCCGTATGTGATGAGAACATTGTCTGAAAAGAACAGAACCACCATCAAAACAAGGACGCAGAAAAATTTTACAATGAACGGTTTTGAGTTTTTCTGATTCGAATCCTGAATAGCAAGGTCCGGGTCAGGAACCGTCATGACCTCATCAGAAATGTTTTTCAGCCACTGGGATCCAGCGACAAAACTCTGGGTAAAAATTCCCATTGCTATGGAAGCTACGAAACTGATGGCAAGAAGAACAGGTGCGATGAATTTTGTATTGCCTTCAAAAAGAAAAGCATAGGCTACGGCAAGCTGGGCAAGGTTGTTGGCAAGACCGCCTGCCATGCTGATTCCAAGCCAGGATATAAGTTTCTTCTCGTAGAAAAGATGGAAGATTGCCATCATGACAAAACCAGAGGCGACAGAGCCCGCAAGTGAAAACAAAAAAATGTATGAGAACAAAGTTCCGCTGATTATTCCCTGAAGAAGCACCTTAAGGAAAATCAAGGCGGTGCTTTCCTTTTTTGTCATGCAGAGAAAAGAAATCATGATGGGAAGGTTTGCAAGACCAAGCCTAAAGAAAGGGACAGGTTTTGGAATTGCATATTCAACAGCAGAGAGAAAAAAACACAAGGCCGAAAAGAATGCCAGTTTTCTCATTGCAGGCCGCCACCTACTGAAGATAAACCATGAGGAGCATGATGTCACTGTTACGGATTCCGCTGATACGGGAAGCCTGTCTCAATGTTACAGGGCGAACCTTCTCAAGCTTGCCACGGCTTTCCGATGAAAGGGCAACGATCTTTGAATAGTCAAAGTTATCAGGGATGCGGACATTTTCCATGCGGTGCATTTTTGCGACTCGGTTGTCCTGCTTTTCAATGTAATAGCGGTACTTGTGGTCTTCCTGCGCAAGAGTCCATTCAAGCAGCGTGTAGTTACCTGGATTTTCTGCATCCGGATGCTTGTCCAGAAATGCCATGGCTTCCTCTACATTGCGGTACTTGAGTTCCATGGAATCCATCTGATCCTTTGAAATCAAGCCAACATTGAAACCTTTCTGGCGCAACCTTCTGTCTGCAGTATCGTGACGAAGCTTAAGGCGGTATTCTGCACGGGCTGTAAACATGCGGTATGGTTCTTTTGTTCCAAGGGTAACAAGGTCGTCGATAAGAACACCGATGTAGCCTTCGTCACGGCCAAGGACAAGGGCTTCGTAAGACGGAATCTTTTCAAAGGAATCGAATCCGTTTTCTTTCTGGAAGTCCTTTAGCTTTTCTGAAAGTTCCTTTGTTTCGCGGGCAGAAATTTCCGCAAAGTTCTTAAGGTCTTCTGCGTTGAACACAGGCTTTGGCTGGAACTTTCCCTTTTCTCCGCTTGCAGGACTTGAATAGATTTTTGAATCTGCGGCGCAAAGAGGTCCGCAAAGCTTTTTGTGTTCGCGGGCATAAAGGCCTGCGTTGATTCCGGCAATGAGTCCCTGACCTGCGGCTTCTTCATAACCTGAAGTTCCGTTGATCTGACCTGCATCAAAAAGACCTGCTACGCGTTTTGTCTCAAGGCTTGGGAAAAGCTGGGTTGGTTCAACATAGTCATATTCAACTGCATAGCCCGGACGGCTTACAACACAGTTTTCAAATCCTGGCATTGTCCTAAGGAAAGCATCCTGAACTTCTTCCGGCAAAGAAGAACTCAAGCCGTTGAGATAGATTTCGTCTGTTTCAAGACCTTCCGGCTCAACAAAAAGCTGATGCCTTTCGCGTTCTGCAAAACGCATAACTTTGTCTTCAATGGAAGGACAATAGCGTGGACCAATTCCGCTGATTTTTCCTGAATACAAGGGCGAGCGTCCGATGTTCTCGCGAATGATTCTGTGGGTCTCTGGATTTGTATATACAAGGTGACACGGAACCATAGGGCGTTCAACTTTTTCAGTGTCAAAGCTGAATGGAATTACTTCTTCATCGCCTTCGTTAAGTTCAAGTTTTGAAAAATCAATTGTATGGCGGAGAATGCGTGGAGGAGTTCCAGTCTTAAGGCGGCCAGTCGTAAAGCCAAGACGGTTGAGGCTTTCTGTAAGACCAAAGGCACCTGTTTCACCTATACGGCCGCAAGGGGCATCGTATTCGCCGATGAAAATTCTTCCGCCCAAGAAAGTTCCCGTTGTAAGTACTACGGAACGGCAGGTAACGATTCTTCCGCGTTCTGTGACTACGCCGATTACCTTCTG
>JAGHUO010000086.1 GCA_018064785.1 Candidatus Treponema equi | reverse complement strand
CAGATCATCGATCTTATTTCCAACGGCATACGCGGAATCCACATCTACAGTATGAACAAACCGGACGTGACAAAGGACATCATCGCCAATGTCAACGAAATCATCAAGGCAGTAAACGAGTAGAACCATGGCAGACTTCAGAAAGTTTTTAAACGATTCAATCGCAGACCGCAGACCTGTTTTTTTTGACGGCGGAATGGGAACAATGATCCAGAAGACAGGAGTCGTTGGGTATTCAATTCCAGAAGACCTTAACTTCTATCACCCGGAAATCATCAAGGACATCCACCGCCAGTACCTCGAAGCAGGATCGAACATAATCACAGCCAACAGCTTTGGCGCAAATCCAATCAAGGTTGGCGAAGGAAAATTCACTGCTGAAGAATACATCAAAGAAGCAATAAAACTTCAGAAAGAAGCAATTGAAGAATTTGAAAATGCCCACCCAAAAACAAAAGGAACACACTTCTGCACATGGGACAGCGGTCAGATCGGTAAGCTTCTTGAACCTATGGGGCCAATGACTTTCGACGAAGCCTATGAAGCATACAAGATCTGTGCAGTCACTGCGGAAAAAGCAGGAGCAGACCTTGCCATCATAGAGACCATGAGCGACCTTTATGAAGTAAAGGCTGCGGTCCTTGCGATCCAGGAAAACACAAAGCTTCCTGTCGTGACAACAATGACATTCCAGTCAAATCTCAGAACCCTTACAGGTGCTGACGTCCTTACCTGCGTCACCTACCTTGAATCACTTCACGTAGATGTAATCGGATTCAACTGTGGCGGCAGCCTTGATGAAGATGAAAAGCTTGCGGAACAGTTCTGTGCCTATGCCCACATACCGGTCCTCTCCCAGCCAAACGCAGGTCTTCCTGTAGTCGTAAACGGGAAAGATGTTTTCAAAGTCGAACCGGAAGAATTTTCAGAAAGCCAGCTGAAGAATTTCTCAAAGGGCATTTCACTTTTAGGCGGTTGCTGCGGAACAACTCCAGCTCACATCAAAGCCGTCATCGACAAGATTGAAAAAGGCAATCTTAAAATCCAGGATGCCGACAGGACAAACGAAAACAACACCTACATCTGTTCATATAATCTTGCACTCCAGGTTGGTGGAAGCGCCGGTCCAAGAATCATCGGTGAAAGAATCAATCCGACAGGCAAAAAGAAATGCAAGGAAGCTTTACAGAACAAGGACATGAATTTCATCCTTGGCGAAGCAGAAAGCCAGATCAACGGTGGCGCACACATTCTTGATGTAAATACCGGTCTCCCTGGAATCGATGAAAGCGAGATGATGACCCTTGCAGTAAAGACAATCCAGGCAGCCTTCAATACACCGCTCCAGCTGGACTCAAGCGAGGACAAGGTTCTTGAACATGCACTCCGCTACTACAACGGAAAGGCACTGGTCAACAGCGTCAATGGGAAACGAGAAGTGATGGACAAGGTATTCCCGTTGATAAAGCATTACGGTGGTTCCGTCGTCGCCCTCTGTATCGATGAAGACGGAATCGCACCTACAGCAGAAGGCCGCGTAAAGGTTGCTGAAAACATCATCGCAGAAGCCACCAAATACGGAATTCCTGTACGCGACATATTCATCGACACACTTACATTGACCGTCAGCAGCGAACAGAAGACAGCACTTGAGACTGTCCGTGCCATAAGAATCCTCAAGGAAAAATACGGAGCCCAGGGCATTCAGTTTGTGCTTGGTGTCTCAAACATTTCCTTTGGACTTCCACGCCGTGACATAATCAACAGCCGCTTCTTTGAGCTTGCCCTCGATGCAGGTCTAAGCGCAGCCATCATCAATCCTGCAAGCCAGCCAATGATGGACAGCTACCGTGCATACCGTACCCTCGCCTGCTACGACAACGACTGCCTTGAATTCATCGAAAAGTACACCGGTACAGTCGATCCAACGACGGCAAAGGCAAAGGAAAAAATTCTTCAGGATGCAATCAACGACGGAACCATTTCCATCTGCATAAACGGTACGGTCACACCTGCCAAGGAGGGTCCCCGGCAGGCAAGCCCAGCAGCTGTAGTTCCGGCTGAAAAAGCAAAGGCCGACAATGATGAAACAGTACTCATCCAGATAATTGAAAAAGGTTTCAAGGAGCAGGCTTTTTCCGCCACTGAAAAACTTCTTGAATCAAAGAAACCTGTTGAGATCATCGACAACTGCATAGTTCCGGCTTTGGACAATGTGGGAAAGGATTTTGAGAAAGGAAAGAAATTCCTTCCACAGCTTTTGCTCAGCGCAGAGACTGTCAGCAATTCCTTTGCAAAAATCAAGGAGTCCATGGAGAATTCAGGACAGGCCCAGGAAAGCAAGGGAATGGTTGTCATCGCCACTGTCTTTGGAGACATCCACGACATCGGCAAAAACATCGTAAAGGCCATGCTTGAAAACTACGGCTATGATGTGATCGACCTTGGCAAGAACGTTGATCCTGAACTCATAGTACAGACAGTTCTTGAAAAAGATATCAAGCTTGTGGGACTCAGCGCCCTTATGACAACTACTGTGGCAAACATGGAAACCACCATAAAACTTCTGCGTAAGGCACTTGCAGAAAAAGGCAAAGAATGCAAAATAGTTGTAGGTGGTGCCGTCTTGACTGAAGACTATGCGGCCAAGATCGGTGCGGACTACTATTCTAAAGATGCCATGCAGACAGTCGCCGTGGCAAAGGAAGTTTTTGGCAAATGAAGAAAAATGAAGAAGTAAGAAAAATCAGATCATACAATCCGGTTTGGGCTTATATCTATACTTTACTTCATCCGGTTGGGGCCTTCTCTCTTATCCGATATCTGGTGATTGTAATATACAAATTCTTTCTTCTTCAGTATTTCGAGAAATTCCATCTATATAGAATCCCTGTAAAGAACGTAGACCACCAGCTTGATTCCACTGTTCCTTTCAGGGAAGACACGGAACCTGTGTACCTTGACTTCATAAACTATTGGATCCGTCCACTTACGATGATGGTCAGAAGGCTCGGTTACTTCAAGGGAATAAAATTCAGCATCAATTATTTAAGAACGATTTCCTATACCTACAACCACGCATACAAGGTATATAAAAAGCATCTGACAACAACAAGAAGACCAAAAGGTGAAACAAGGGCCGTAAGAAACATCCAGAAGGCAGACCCACATTACTGTTGTGTTCCAAGCCTGCACATCGCGGTCATCATACTTACAATATCATTCTATAAAAAGCATCTGGACCGTGACGACCTGACTGAACAGGAAAAAAAGGAATGGAATGAGGAAATCTACAGCCACGGTGTAGCCATTGCGGAATCAGTACTCTACATGAAGCAGCACAGCGTAAACTGCATTCCGGCGGCAATGTTCATGATGACAATGATTCTGCCGGATTATGTAGAAAGAGGATTCATCGAAGGATTCATAAATGACCTTTTTGTGAATTCAAATGATGTCACCGATGAAAACAAGGACAAGATCCGTAGATACATCCTTGATTTCTACAGCAACCTTATGGAACAATGCAAGAATCCAGACATGTGGCACACCCATGTCCTTGAATGGATCAAGAATTATCAGCCTTCAGACTAAGCGGCGTTTACCTTTCTAGATGAAACAACTTCTCTGAAAATAATGCAGCCAAGGATCATGATTCCTCCGATAATACAGAGGAAACCAGGAACCTCACCGGCAAAAAGCATTACCCATACAGGATTCATCAAAGGCTCGATCATCGTGATGATGCTTGCGCTCAAAGCAGTAACGCTTCCGATTCCCTTTGCGAAAAGAATATTAGCAAAGGCCATCTGGAAAATACCAAGGGCAAAAATGCAGATGATGCTTGTATAGTCGCTGACGGCAATTCCGTTTGTAAAATAGAAAGGAATGCAGACAGCCGCAGTTACAAGATGTGACACCATGAATGAGGCAGCCGATCCTTCACTTTTCTGTTTTCTCATAAAGATTGTGGTGAAAGCAAATGCAACTCCAGAAAGAGCCGCAAGAACATTGCCCAAAAGTTTTCCCGCATCAATGTCGCTGTAGAAAAAGAGCACTACTCCAACAAGTACACCTATTACAGTAATAAAATCAGATTTCCTGTTTTTTTCTCCAAGTATCATCGGTCCAAACATGATCACGTAGATTGGATATGAATACTGAAGAAGGACAGCATTGGCGGAAGTCGTCATCTTGTTTGCCGCACAGAAAAGAATCATTGTGGCGCTGTAGCAGATACCACCGAGCCAGAGATAAAAGGTAGAGGCCCTGTCAGTTGTTCCGTCTGTATTCTTTATTCTAAGAACTGGAAGTTTTCTTAAGGCCATCATGAATGTAAGCAAGGCAATGAGACTTCTTAGACCTGCAATGGTGAAGGAAGATGCGTTGACATTTTTAATGAAAATACCGGCTGTACTCCAGAAAAGCCCGCAAAGAGCAAGGGACAGCACACCACTAAATTTGTTCATAGTGGATGAATAGTATCACTAAGCACTTTTTATGTCATCAGTCTTTTTTCTGTTCCCGAAGAAGCTTAAGATAAACATCCATTGGTAATGGCTTTGAATAAAGAAATCCCTGGATATAATCAACACCTGCTTTTTTCACAAGCTGATCCTGTCTGCTATTTTCAACGCCTTCAACAAGAATCTTAAGGTTGGAATCCTTAAAAGTTGAAACAAGATTGCGGACAAGTTTTTCCATCTCTTCATCCTTTTCCATCATGAGCACAAAGGAACGGTCAATTTTAATCGTATAGAATGGCAGACGTATGACATTTACGAAATTAGAGAAACCGGTTCCAAAGTCATCAAGATAGAAAACAATTCCGGCCTTGACGAATTCTTCCATGCGCTGTCTAACAAGTTCAAAATCATCAATGAGAATGCTCTCGGTGATTTCCATGATTATATTTTCAGGCTTGATTCCGTACTTTTCAATTGTACTGAAAACAAAATCCTTTGTGTCAGGATTTATCATCTGATAGACGGAAAAATTTACAGACACAGCTTTCACAACATCTTTGTTTTTGCTTATAAATTCACAGACCTTTTCAAAATTTACTTTACCAAGGCGTTCTATAAGTCCGTTATCTTCCGCAATAGGAATGAATTCACCAGGACTAATGTCACCTATCTCAGTTCCAATAAGGCGGGACAAAGCTTCAGCATAGACAAACCGGTTCTTCGCAATGGACACAATAGGCTGGAAATAAACCTGATACTGTGACGAGTCAGTATTAAGCTCCCTCTCAAGAATTCTGATGATGGTCTTTTTTCTCTTGAAATCATTAATGAAGTTTTCGTTACAATGAACTATGCAACATGACTTTTCTTTTCTGGCATGTTCAAGAAGTTCCTTTAAAAGCTCCTGTGCCTCATCATAGGTTGAAACATCATCTGGAATGCGCACCGTGGCAGCAATGTACTTAAAAACATTATCCATCACCTTAGTGCTTGAACTCTTCTTTGCTTTGATGAAAGCTTCCACTATCTGCTTTTCTATAATCTCAAAATTCTGAACAGGCGACACAATAAGAAACTTTGATCCATTTCTAAAAAAAGTTCCGTGGATACAACCATGGAATGAGCGAACCAGATTAAAAATGAGCAGGTCTACTTCTGTTGCTCCATAGGTTTCCTGAAGGACTCCAAGATTCTCCACTGAAATCATGGTGAGATTGCAGTTTTTGAGTTTCTTGCGCATGGTACGTGCAAGATGAGTTTCAGTCTTAAGGCCAGATTTATAATCGATTTCAATTCTATCAGACTGGATGGCAATATACATGAGAATCATTGTCACAGTACCACTGCATCCCGACATGAGCCAGTTCTCATTCACAATCTGGAAAGTGCTTACAAAAGCGCTGACAAAAGGATAAATGACAAAGACAGAAAACATTCTTGTGGATAAGGCGGAACGGTAATGGAATACTGCAAGTTCTACCACAAGCACAAGAATTCCTGTGATTATAAAGGTGCTGTATTTCAAACTACCCCTGACGTAGCCTTGTACCGGATCAAATCTGAATATCCATCCAGTCTTTAAATTTGCAAGGACCAGAAAAAGATATACTGCAAAAACAAAGCACAATGTTCCGTGGTAGGACTTTGAAACCTTGTTCACAGCAGAAATAGATGCATAAAAATAAAGACAAAATATGAATGGAAGCAAACATAAATTGATGAAGAAAACAGTTGAACTTAAGTTGCAGAACCACAGGGGATATTTGGGAAATTCCGTAATGCACATGCAGGACACAATGTCTGAAGCACTGGTTATTATGATGCTTAAATCACAAAGGAGAAATAAAAAATTCCTGCGCTCTTTTATATAAAACGAAGCCAGGATATAGATAAGAAAAACAGATGCAATTATAAGCGAGCAAACTTCACCAAGAATGTTGTACATATAGTTGATTATAACACACAACCCTAAAATTCTCATGCAGATAGTTTTCGTAATTTTAACATTATTTTATCCGACATTTTTGCCTATTAAAGAACCGTTTTATACATAATACGTTGACTTTTATTTTCTACGGAATTAATGTCATTTCCATGAAAAAGCTTACTGAAGGAAACATTACAAAACAGATAATTTCATTCTCCATACCGCTTCTTCTGGGAACTGCCCTACTGAGGCTCTATACCCTTGTAGACACAATGATGGTAGGACGCTTTCTTGGAACGGATCCACTTGCGGCTGTCGGTGCCACGGCAAACATAGCAAATCTTTTTGTCTTCCTTTGCTGGGGTTTTACAAGCGGTTTTGCCATCATCATCGGCCAGGCCTTTGGTGAAGGGAACGAATCAAAGCTCAAGAAGACAATAGCGCACACATATCTCCTCTCGACAATAATCCTGTTGATCCTTACAGTGGCTGGACTTCTTCTTAAGGAAAAAATTCTCTACTGGACCCAGATTCCAGAGGAGATCCATGGAATAGCATCGACCTATCTGACCATTTCCATTCTTGGTCTCATCACATCGATGCTCTACAACGTGCTTACAAACATACTGCGAGCCCTTGGAGACAGTCTGATTCCGTTGATCTTCCAATGCATAAGCGTTGTCATCAACATAATCCTTGACTACATTTTCATCGCGGTTCTTGGCAAAGGCGTAGCAGGTGCAGCCATAGCGACAGTGATCTCACAGGCGCTTTCAGGCGTCGCATGCCTCATCTACTGTATTTTCAAGCGTCCTGTCCTTCTTGTTTCCATCAAGGATTTCAGCATGAAGGAAAACTATCTGTCACTTATGATTCCCCAGGGAATTTCCATGAGCATGATGATTTCAGTGGTTACAACCGGAACAGTAATACTCCAGACAGGTATCAACAGTCTTGGTGCGGACATTATCGCCGGGTATACAGCAGGAAGAAAATACGTAGAGCTCTTTTTCATGCCAGGTGGTGCCCTTTCTTCAACAGCAGCGGCCTTCACAAGCCAGAACTTTGGAGCAAAGAACTATGACAGAATAAAGAAAGGAACAAAGCAGATTGTCCTTATAGCATGGATAATCAACGCCCTTGAATGGGTTGCTGTAATTTTCTTTGCGGAAGCCATGGTCAAATCCATCACAGGAAGCCAGGTCTCTCCAGAAATCATAGAAGCCGGAAGATTCTACATGATCACAAACCTTCCGTTCTACGCCTTTGTAAGTGTGCTTGTCATCGTAAGAAGCGTCCTGCAGGGAATGAACAAAAAGAAAACTCCTGTTATCGCAAGCATCATGGAGATGGTTGTAAAGATCATTGCGGTGGCAGTCTTTGTTCCATACCTTGGATTCACAGGCATCGTAATCACGGAACCACTGATCTGGATCCTTGGAGCTGCCTGGGTCTGGTTTATGTACAGACATACCCTCAACGCAAAAATTAGGGAAGAAAGATAAGAATAATGAAGCCCGATGTTCAACATCGGGCTTCATTATTTACAGTATCGCCAGATAGGCTATGGTAGCAGCATCCTTTGCAATGTTTTCTATGATGCAGTATTCGTTTGGCTGATGGGCAAGTTCATCCATGGTGGACCAGACGACGGCATCGATTCCCATGTTGCGGAGCTCTGCGGCTACAGTTCCACCGCCAATACCGATGAACTTTGGTTCCACATTGTGAACGGCCTTAATGGCAGAAGCAAGTTCCTTTGCCACAGGAGAGTCCACAGGAGTTGCGGGACTTTGTGCCGACTGAGGTTCTGTCACTTCAATCTTCACTCCGTATTTCTTTTCAACATCAGAAACAATCTTTGCAACTTCCCCACGAACTTCATCCAGTGAATAGCATGGAAGAATCCTGCAGTCAAAGCAAAGTACATCATCACCTGGAATAATGTTTATTCCGCTGACATTTGCATGCTGCATGGTTGGCTGAAAAGTTGAATGATCAGGTTCAAACATGGTATCGATTTTATCAAACTTCGTTTCAAGTCCATTAACAGTCATGGCAAGATCACAGGCTGCAAGCTTGGCGTTGCATCCCTGGTCAGGACGGCTTCCGTGAGCCTGTTTTCCGATTGTATGGAATTTTATCCATAAAAGATTTTTTTCTGCAATCTCAATTGTCTTTCCCTCTGGATCTCCTCCATCAGGAATAATTATTCTGTCATTCTTTCCAAAAAGTTCAGGATGATTTTTACAGAGCCAGACCATTCCGTATGTAGAACCTACTTCCTCATCCGCCATGAACAGAAGTTTGATTGTATGCTCAGGAATTATGTGCTGCTTTACAAATGAAAGTGCCGCAAGCACACCGGAACAAAGACCCTGCTGATTGTCTTCTACTCCACGGCCGTAGATTTTTCCATCCTTGACAACAGCCTGCCATGGATCCGTATTCCAAAGGGAAAGCTCTCCAACAGGAACAACATCCATGTGTGCGCAAATCCAGATGCTGTAATCATCAAGATTGCCAGGAATCGTAGCAACCAGATTTGGTCTTATTCCGCCTGGAACACGGCTGTCCGATGCGTCAAAATGCTCAAGGTTCTTTATGCCAGCAGCTCTAAGCCATTCTTCAAGAGCCGCGCATTTTTTGGCTTCTCCCTCGCCTCCATTTTCAGGAGCAAGAGCCGGAATTGCCGTAAGAAGCTTTTCAAGGTTCACTGCAATTTCAGTATTGTCATAGATAAAGTTTTTAAGCTGATTAAATTCTTCGTTGTTCATGATTTTAATTATACAGTATTTTGAACTCAAAAAAAAGAAACGGTGTGGAACAATCATGTAACCATGGTGTATAATTTTGACAGGTTTAAAATCAAAGGACGGGGTATGATTAAAAAAGTATTGGCGTTTTTTATTGCTGCGTCGATGTTCCTGCACGCAACGGCGGAACTGTATTCAGGCGACAAGGCAACAGTCTCAAACGGTTACGGAATTACGGTGCACAATTCTGCGGACCCATCCTCAAAAACCATTGCAACCATACCTTTCCTGTCGCAAATTGATGTCATTGAAAATTCCTATGTCGAAATCACCATAGACGGAATCTCCTCAACATGGATAAAAATCAGATATGAGCATGAATTGCCCGTCATCACCGATGAAGAAATTCCAATGGATTTTCCTTTGGAAATCATTGACGAAGATATTGATGAAACCGAACCGGCAGATGAAGAAATGGAAGAACTCCAGTCGGAACCTGAGGTTGTCACATCAGATGAATACATTGACGATGCACCTGAAATGGAAATAATCATCGGCTACGTTTTTGGAGGCTGGCTTGCAAACAGCGATGACAGAATAAAGCCATTCCTGAATGAAACCTGGAGTCTTTCAGGCGGCAGGGTACTTTACAGTTTCAAGGACGACGGAACATTCACCTTTGGAATCAACAGTACGGACTATAACGGCAGTGGAACATGGATAGTCTCATCACGCAGCCTGATACTCGAAGGAACAGCAACAAAGAATCACTTCGAGGAATCCTTCAAGGAAAACTACGACTTCTTTTTTGAAGAAGACGGAACCATAAATCTTGGTGAAAAATCCTTCATGCCTTTAAGGAACATCCGCTACTTCATTGGTGAAAAAGAAATCACCGACGACCTTTTCTACTACAGCAAGGTCTATGCACAGCCATGCAGGAAAAACACGGAACTGTTCATGCTTAAGGACGGTCTTTTTGAAGGATGGTATTCAGACATTGATCTTACGGAGGCTTGTCCTTTCATTCCTCAGGGCACCAGGGGAAATCTTGTTCTCTACGGAAAATTCATTGATCCATCGCAACCGCAAATCACATTCCCTGGAGTAATGAAGACAATAAAGAAGGAAGTCTTCAAGAACAATTCTACACTTGAAAGAATCCGTCTTGAAAACGGAATAACAGAAGTCGAAGAGTCAGCCTTTGAAAACTGCGAGAACCTTGAATCCATAGCAATGGGAAACAGCATAAAAAGAATCGCAAGCTTCAGTTTCGCCAACACCGGTATTGAATCAGTGGTGATTCCAGAAGGCTGTAGATCCGTTCTTGTTGGAGCTTTCTCAGACTGCAGAAATCTACGGAGCATAAGCTTCCCGTCGACAATGGAAGAAGTAGACCTTGCATGCATCTGTTCCGTAAGAAAAAAATCAAAGCCGATCTCCATTACCATAAGATCAAGAAACTATCTTACACTTACATGCAGGACCGATCTATTTGAGGAAGCAACAGACAAAAAATATGGCATCCAGGAAGCCCAGATGCCAAAAATAAAAGCTGTGTATGTTCCGGCTGACTGCGTTGAGAAATTCAAACGCAATCAAGTCGTACAAAAATACAAGTTGAAGGTATTACCTATAAAGGAATGACCTTACATCTTGTAGTATTTTTTATATGCCTTGTATGTGGAATCAAGAAGAGTGTCCACATCGCTGTACTTTGCTTCCCATCCAAGCTTTTCCTTTGCAAGATCAGATTTTGCTGTAAGCTGTGCTGGATCTCCTGCGCGGCGCTCTACATATTCCGCCTTGATGTCCTTTCCTGTGATTCTGCGTGCGGCATCAACCATTTCTGTAACAGTGATTCCGTTTCCAGTACCAAGGTTAAGGGTAAGGCTTTCCTTCTTTGAAGAAATGTATTCAAGGGCAAGGACATGGGCAGAAGCAAGGTCTGTGACATGGATGTAGTCACGGATACATGTTCCGTCGCGTGTAGGATAATCGTTGCCAAAAATCTTTACACCGTCACGCTTTCCGCATGCAGCTTCCATTACGATAGGAAGAAGATTTGCTGGATTCTTTTCAAGTCCGTAGAGAACACCTTCGGGATCATAACCTGCAGCATTGAAATATCTTAAGGCAGCGAACTTAAGTCCCTTGAGCTTGTCATACCATGCCATGAATTCCTCGATCTTGAGTTTTGTAAATCCATAGTAGTTTTCAGGATTCTTTGGATGGTTTTCGTCAATCGGAAGATACTGAGGTTCTCCGAAAGTTGCGGCGCTTGAGCTGAACACCATGTTCATGCAGTTGTGCTTTACAGCCGCATTCATGATGTTGATAGTTCCTGTGATGTTGTTTACGGAATATTTTTCAGGACAGATCATGGATTCACCTGCTGCCTTGAAAGCCGCAAGATGAATGAAAGCATCAAAACCTTTAGCAAATGCCTTGTCCAGATCTTTTTCCTTGAGGATGTCACCCTTGATGAATCCGTTTTCCTTGAAGAGATTCTGCTTGAGTCCGCTTGAAAGGTTGTCAAAAACTGTCACCTTGTGGCCTTTTGCCATAAGTTCCTTAACTACGTGACTACCTATATAGCCTGCTCCACCGATAACAAGTACCTTCATTTTCATACCCCTATGATAGTGATACTATCATTATACCATATTCCGCATAAACTTTCAATTTATACGGAACATAAATGCGCAACTGTTTGCCCGCAGGTATTTATAAGATATTTGAATTTCATTATACTACTGACAACTTTTTTAACACTGAGGTAATAATTATGTATATCACATGTCTTGATCTTGAAGGCGTTCTTGTTCCAGAAATCTGGATTGAATTCGCAAAGGTTTCAGGCATTCCTGAGCTTACACGCACAACACGTGACGAACCAGATTATGACAAGCTCATGAAATGGAGAATCGGAATTCTCAAGGAACATGGACTTGGACTTAAGGAAATTCAGGATGTAATCTCAAAGATCGATCCTCTTCCAGGAGCAAAGGAATTCCTTGATACACTCCGCTCAAAGTGCCAGACAATCATCATCAG
>JAGHUO010000098.1 GCA_018064785.1 Candidatus Treponema equi | reverse complement strand
CGCGGTCTTGGTGTCGCAGCAAGCTATCCAGTCTATGTACATTCCATTGATCCGATTAAAAATCTTGTCGTCCTCGCAAAGAACGAGGAACTTGATTCCAGCGCACTCATCGCGGATGATTTTGTATGGCCTGGAGACGTAGAACCACCGGACGAATTTGAAAGCCTGGTGAAGATCCGTCTTGCAAGCCGTCCTGTCCAGTGTACCATCAGACGATATGTTCCTGATCCGGAGGACAAGACGGAATATAAAGGCCAGCCATGGCTCATAACCTTTGCCGAACCACAGCGTGCCGTCGCTCCTGGACAGAGTGCCGTTCTCTACAAAGACGGAGTCATCACAGGTGGCGGATACATAGCAAAGGCGATTAAATAAAAAATCAAAACCATTGACTGCAAGAGGATGCTGGATTTTTTTCCGGCATCCTCTTTTTTTTGTCAAAAAACTATTGCTTTATGAATTCAATGTTGTATAATATATTTTGTTGGAATTCCAACAAATGGATTTTATTATGGAAAACATGGACGTACTTCATAATTCTTTTCTTTTCAAGGGAATGAAAGACAGGCAGATTGAGAGCGCACTCAGAAAGCTTGGAGCAACAGAAAAAAAATACAGAAAAAACTCATACCTTGTTGTCAGCGGACAGAAAGAAATGAACCTTGGACTCATGCTGGAAGGCAGCGCCATCGCAAGCCAGGATGACATCTGGGGAAACAGATACGAGATAAACATGATTTCTGGTGGAGAGTCCTTTGCGGAACCATATGCGGCATCAGACATGCCGTCAGGAATAAACATTCAGGCCAAGGAAACATGCCGCGTACTTTGGCTCAATATTTCAAAAATAAATTTCGCAGGAAACGATCCGATTCTTTTGATGGTGGCTTCCAATCTTCTGCAGACGATGGCCCTCAAGCTTCTTGCTTCTCATGAAAGGATGAGCCATATCTCAAAGCAGACGACAAAGGACAAGATCATGTCCTACCTTTCATCACAGTCACAGAAGAACAATTCCATGGACTTTGTCATTCCTTTTGACCGCCAGCAGCTGGCAGACTACCTTGCCGTAGAACGTAGCGCCATGTCTGCCGAGCTTTCAAAGCTCAGGAAAGAAGGCCGCATCAAGACAAGAAAAAGCCACTTCACCATCTATCCATAACACTTATTGGTTTATTGACAGAAGCATATTTATGAGCTGGGTTCTTGAATTCACTCCGGCTTTGTTGAACAGATTGTAGACATGTTTCTTTACAGTCGAAAGGCTTATGCAAAGGCTGTCGCATACTTCCGAATTGCTTTTTCCTTCCGCTATAAGCTTAAGGATCTCTGTTTCCCTTTCTGAGAATCCAAATTGTTTTTCCGCAGCATCAAGACTTTTATCGCTCAGTATCTTCAACGAACTGTCCTGCATTGAGTTGGAGATAAGGTTTTCCAGATGACGCTTAAGGATGTTGAGGATGTAGATGTCCTTTTCACAGAAATCTCCAAGGTTTGAACTTCTGAACAGATTGAATATGCCTATTATCTTTGAGTTCTTCACAAGAAGAATTCCTGAGCCATAGGGAATGTCTGCCGGGAGAAGAAATTTCCTGTAGAATTCCGAATTCCTTCTGACTTCATCCGACATGAATGCCGAATCCTGGAAAACCACTGTTTCCTGGCTTATGTCATAAAGATACTGAAGGTAATCCATGCTGTAATAATCGTTCAGATATTTTTCTATGAGGCGGTCATCAAATCCAAGAAAATATGATGTCTCCTTCTGAATCTTGAAGTCCACGTCAAGGTTTATGAAGAATCCTTTTGAAAAAGGAATGAGCATCCTAAGAATATTCAGAACCTTCTTGGTCAGCTGGTTTATTTCCGTCACTGTATACAGTTCAAGAAGAATATTATTGATCATGTTCCATTCGTTTTCCTGCAGCATAAAATACCTCTGTTTGCGTCAGTTTTGAACTTTATTAAATCGCAAAAAAAAGAGGTCCAGAAATCTTTTTTCAAAGACTTCTGGACCTCTTTGTCCCATAAACTTATCTGTATCATACCATAAATTAATTTATTATAGAACTATAGTTTCATTGAATAACACCTTTTTAGACTAGAACTTTAGTTCCATTTAAATCACAATTACGGCCGATTTCATAGGACTGTCAAAACAATAAACTGTGTATCATAGCGAGGTAATATGATCAGAGATAATTCCGCACTTATTGTAATTGATATCCAGAAACAGTTTGTTGGAGATCTTCCAGAAGAGATGAAGGCTTCTGAGGTTGTGAACAATGCCTGCCGCGTCATTGAGAAGTTCCGCCAGGAAAAGAAAAACATAATCTTCTTCAGGGAAGTCCACAGAAAAAACATCGTGGACTTTGGACGTGAGCTGGATGGAGATGAAAAGATCCACTGCATCGAAGGAACGGAAGCCGCTGACTACGTAGATGAAATCGTTCCTCAGGACAATGGGCATGAATACGAAATGACAAAGCGCCGTTACAGCTGCTTTTTTGCCACGGACCTGAACATACTGCTGAAAGGTCTGAAAGTAGAAAACCTTTATGTCATCGGCCTGCTTTCCGATGTCTGTGTCCATTACACTTCCGCAGACGCACATCAGCATGACTACCACCTTAGGGTCGTAAAGGAAGCCTGTGGCGGATCATCGGTCAAGGCACATCTTGCGGCCATGGATGCGATAGAATATCTGCAGCATGGATCTGTGATTTCGGTAGAAGACCTATAGCAAGTTTTATTCCGTGGATTATCATTCACGGACGTTCTTGAATGCCTGAGTGAGATACTGTTCATAACCAAGGGTTGTGGACCTTAGCTCTTCAGGCATTTCTTTTTCCGCATCCTCCATGGTTCCTTTCTTTTCCAGAATAAATCTTAAAATCCATTCAGTGCGCAGAAGCCATATTGATAAGGTTGTCCTGTCTATCGGTGCTGCATGGGATTCAACATACCACAACGCGTCGATTCCAAGGAGAGTCTCCTTCATCTGCATGAATTCTTTAAGACTGTAATACCAGTTTTCTTCGGGTCCATCCATGTTAGGCCACAGAATATCTCCTATGAAAAGAACCCTGTCTTCCCTTACATAGACTGAATATTGTTCCGATGTATGGCTGCTTTTGATGGGAAAATATTCCGCATGAACTCCACCAAGATCAAAATTAATTTTTCCTTCTGTTCCGATATCCGGAATCCTGAAATGATGCTTTTTTACTGAAGGATCAAGGATGAGTTCACCAAGCATGTTTCTTTTTGTAAATTCCGGAATAATTCCCTTGCTGCAAGAATCTTCAATTCCCTCTCTGGACCAGTCCATCTTCTGCTGTTTCTTTATTCCTTCTATTATCTGGCATCCTGCAATAAGGGGCATCTCAAGAAAGGAAGCTCCACACACATGATCCCAATGGTGGTGGGTCAAAACAAGAAAGCCCCCATTTTTATTATGGAGGCCTGTATAGGAGTAGAACAGGTCCACGTTACCTTTTGAATTTCCACCATCGATTACAAGATAATGATTCTTGCCTTTTACAAGTCCCATGTTGGGTCTGTCATTGTCTCCACATTCCAGGTATGAAAAATTCTCGGTAAGCTGGACCAGTTTCTGTTTCATCTGATTTCCTATTCTGCGATTATGTCTTCAGGCTTGATCATTTCCGAAATGATCTTCTTTGAGCAGTAGAAGTCAGAAATGTCGTTTACTGCATTGTAGGCAACTGCACCTTTCTTAAGGGCAGCGCTGGCTTCATCGAAAGTATAAAGCTTGACTGTATCGATCATGTCTTCTGCTTCCGCCTCATCTGTCTCAAGATACTTTGCGGTGATCTTTACAGCTTCTGCCTTTGTAGCAGAATCACGGATAAAAGCAAGTCCCTTGTCGTATGCCTTCTTGACTGCAGGCAGCCACTGTGCAGAAACATTTTCAGGACTGATGATCATTACATCTACTATTGCTCCAGGTGCATCGATGCTTGAGAAAATCATCTTTCCGGCACCGGTTGAAACTGCATTGGAAAGATATGGTTCCCATGTAACGGCAACATCAAGATTGCCTGTCATGAAAGCGACACCTGCATCAGAGGCTGTCATGTTGATAAGGTTCATGTCCTCATCCGAAAGGCCGACTGTCTTAAGAGCCTTAAGGAGCAGGTAGTGCGAAGTCTGACTGATGGAAACACCTACGTTCTTTCCCTTGAAATCCGCGATGGAAGTGATATCGTTCTTTGCAAGAATTCCGTCTGCGCCATAGGATTCATCGACAACCGAGAAAACTTTCAGTGCTGGTTTTTCTGACTGGCTTGCGGTAATGATTGCCGAGTCCATTGTCACATAGGCAAAATCAACGCTTCCTGAAACAAGTGCGGAACAGCTGTTGCTTGAATCATCAAAATCGACCTTCTCAAAATCGATGCCTTCCGCCTTGAAATATCCCTTGTCCATGGCAACATAGAACGGAGCCATTCCGACAAAAGGATTGCAGGCCATCTTTACCTTTGTGAGGTTTTCCTTTTCTTTACAACCTGTAAGTCCCATAAAACTAAGAGAAAGTACGAGTGAGAGAATATTTTTAACTGTCTTTTTCATATGCCAACTCCTTGGAAAATAAAAAACGCAAAGACGCAAAATCCAAAAAGGAAATCCGCGCCTTTGCGTTTTTAGGTATCTGTATTTAAGCTTTTTTTTTCGCCCTATAGAATGGAACTATAGGCGGTTTTATGCAGGGAATTCATAGAACTTTAGTAGAGTTCCATTTCCTTCCGCTGCAATCCTGCGTCTATTTGATGGCCGCAAGAATCTGGCCGCTGAATACTTCCTGTCCTGGTTTTACGTAGAGCCCTACGATTTTTCCGTCGCATGGAGCAGTCTGGGCTGTTTCCATTTTCATGGATTCCTCAATGATGATGGATTCACCCTTCTTTACAGAATCTCCTACGTTCTTAAGGATCTTCCAGACACTTCCCGGCATGTTTGAAAGCACTTCTGTGGCACCGTCCGGTACCTGTGCGCTTTCTTCCTGTGCATTGTGGTGTACTTCGAACTTATCAAGTCCCTTTTCCTTCCACATCTGCTTTTCTGCCTCAAAGGAAGCAACCTGATGGGCCTTTGCTTTTGCCGTGTCTTCCTTTATGGATTCAAGGAACTTCTCGTATTCACCGTAATCAAATACTGTCTCTTCGATTTCAACCTCATAGCGGCCACGGAGGAAGTCCTCACGAATCTGGAGAAGTTCCTCTGCGCTTACAGGATAGAACTGGATCTGATCAAAGAAGTCCAGAAGCCATGGCTTTCCTTCCTTGAAGGATTTAGTAGCTCCCTTTGGATTCCATGTCTGGACAGTTCTACCAAAAAGCTGATATCCACCAGGGCCTTCCATTCCGTAGATTCCCATGTATGCGCCACCGATACCGACGGCGTTTTCCGGAGTCCATGTACGTGCAGGATTGTATTTCGTTGTCACAAGGCGATGTCTTGGATCAAGAGGAATGCAGACAGGAGCACCAAGATAGACATCACCAAGTCCCATGACGATGTATGTCTCGTTGAAAATCAAATCCTTTACGTCGTCGATGGATTTCATTCCATTGATGCGACGGATGAATTCAATGTTGTCCGGACACCATGGTGCATTAGGACGTACATTGTCCTTGTAGCGGTTCATGGCAAGGATTGTCTGAGGATCATGCCAGCTTAAAGGCATCTTGATCTTGCGGCTCTTTACGCGGAACTTGCTCAGGTCGCCTATCTGGCTGTCCAATGCAACGATGAGGTCTGTAAGCTCAAGGATGCTCATCTTTGTTGAATCAATATGGACCTGAAGGCTGCGGATTCCTGGAGTTGCATCGATGAGAGGAATTCTCTTTTCTGCCACAATGGCCTGCTTCAATGCATTTACACGGATCCTGAGGCGCATTTCGATTTCCATCTCGCCGTATTCAACAAGAACATACTGGTCGCCTGCGCAACGGATCACAAGCTTGTCCTTTCCATCTTTTTCTACTTTCTTAAGGATAGGATAATCCTGTGAAAGTGCCTCACCGCGTGGAACTTCTGAAAGAACCGCATTCTTTCCAGCAGCCAGGGATGAAAGATATTCTTCCTGGGCACTGCGGATCTTTTCTGCAGTCTCAACGGTTATGTAGTTGAAGTGAACCTTGCTGCCTGGTGCAAGCTGACCCTGCTTCCAGAGTTCGCCGCTTGGAATTGTCGCTGGACATACAAAGCCACCCAATGAAGGACCATCAGGACCAATGATGATTGGCATGTCGCCTGTCATGTCTATTGTTCCCACCGCATAGGCATTGTCATGGAGATTTGATGGATGGAGTCCCGCTTCACCACCGTCTTCACGTGCCCAGGCTGGAGTTGGTCCCATAAGACGTACGCCTGTTCTGTCGGAATTGAAATGGACTTCCCAGTCTGTCTTAGAAAGCTGCTTCATGAATTCAGGCTTAAGGAATTCATCTGTGCAGTGTGGTCCTGGAACTACGCTGATTTCATTTGCCGTAGAAAGATATGATGGATCGACTGTAATCGAAGGAACTGCGCCTGAATCCATCTTTACATGGAGAAGATCACCTGTACGCAAAACCCTTCCCGAGTGACCACCAAAACCACCAAGGGCAAATGTCGATGCGGAACCAAGATATTCCGGAACATCAAGACCACCCTTTACTGCCATGTAAGAACGAAGTCCTGTCTTTGCCTTTGCAAGGGAAAGGACCTGTCCTTCCTTTACTGAAACCGCCTTGAACATAGGGATATCGGCATCGTCAAGTTTTGGTTCCATGTCGCAGCCTGTGAGACAGATCGTCATGTCTGCACGGAACTTGTATTTTCCACCCTTGAGAGTAAACTCAAACCCTGGAACACCCTGAGGATTTCCAAGAATGATGTTCGCAAGGCGGAAACTGAAATTATCCATTGCACCGCTTGGAGGAACACCGATATCCCAGTACTTAAGTCGTGCAGGGTAATCCTGTATTGTTGTCTGAAGTCCGCCATCAAGAACTTCAATTGTATTTTCAGAATATGTAAAGCCATCAAGCATGTGGGTATAAAGGTCACCTTCCATGTAAGGCTTAGTCTGAAGGAACGAATGAAGATAGTCGATGTTTGTCGTGATTCCGTAGATTTTTGTCTCTTCAAGAACCTTTTTCATCTTTGCAATTGCACCTGCACGGTCATCAGCATGGACGATTACCTTTGCAAGCATTGGATCGTAGTTTGGAGAAACCACCACGGCATCCTTGATCCATGTCTCGATACGGGCATCCTTTGAGAAAACCACTTTATCAAGTTTTCCTGCGCTTGGAGCAAAATTGCGCTTTCCATCTTCCGCATAGATTCTTGTCTGGATGCTTACACCCTTTGTCTCGCCATAAAGGGAATCAAGACCCTTGAGTTCTCCGGCTGCTTCCTTGACCATCCATTCAACAAGGTCAACTCCAAGAACCTCTTCCGTTACACCATGCTCAACCTGAAGACGTGTGTTTACTTCAAGGAAATAGAATCCCTGGGATTTTACGTCGTAAAGGAATTCCACAGTACCGGCAGAACGATAGCCAACTTCCATTGCAAGACGTTTTGCGGCAGCCTTGAGTTCCTTTCTTGTCTCTTCTGAAATTCCGTATGCAGGACATTCTTCCATGACCTTCTGGTTACGGCGCTGGACGGAACAGTCACGTTCCGCAAGCGGAGCAACTTCACCATACTGGTTTCCAAAAATCTGAACTTCGATATGGCGTGCTTTCTCAAGATATTTTTCAAGGAATACACCTGCATTGCTGAAGTTTGCCTTTGCAAGGTGGGTACATGATTCGTATGCGGCACGAAGTTCATCTTCTGAATAGCATACCTTCATGCCGATACCGCCACCACCTGCAGTGCTTTTCAATATCACAGGATATCCAAGTTTTTCCGCAGCCTGAACTGCCTCATCTGCGCTTTCCAAAAGCGGTGTGCCTTCAAGCATAGGGACATTTGCCTTTCTTGCGATCTCACGGGCACTGTGCTTGAGTCCAAACATTTCCATCTGTTCCGGTGTTGGACCGATGAACTTTATTCCGTTCTGTTCACATACCCTTGCAAAATCAGCGTTCTCGCTCAGGAAGCCATAACCTGGGTGAATGGCATCTACCCCATGTTCCTTTGCGATCTTTAAGATCAGATCTGTGTTCAGGTATGTCTCTGCGACTTTTCCGTCACCAAGAAAATATGCTTCGTCGGCGTTGGCAACGTGAAGGCTGTCCTGATCCGCCTGAGAATAAAGAGCAACGGAAGTTATGCCCATCTTCTTCAAAGTTCTTTCTATGCGGACTGCAATTGCGCCGCGGTTTGCTATCATTACTTTCTTGAACATATCATTCTCCTAAATCGTTTTCATCACTTGGATGAAGCATGTTGTTGATCTTGCGTCTAAGTTCAATGAATTCCGGAGTATCCTTAAGATCAAGGGTTCTCTCATAAGGAAGATATACAGGAACTTCCGCCATGATTCTTCCAGGACGTGCGCTCATTACAAAAATCTTTGTCGAAAGGAACACAGCTTCCTCAATGTCGTGGGTGACAAAGATGATTGTTGGATGTTCATCCTGCCAGATCTTGCGCATAAGCTGCTGCATGATTGATTTTGTGTGTGGATCCAATGCTCCGAAAGGTTCATCCATCAAGAGAACCTCAGGCTGGTTTGCCAAAGCACGGGCAATGGCGACACGCTGCTTCATTCCGCCTGAAAGCTCCTTAGGAAGGCTGTTGCGGAACTGTGTAAGTCCGATTACTTCAAGATATTTGTCGACGATCACATCCTGTTCCGGCTTTGGCATCTTCTTGAGCTTAAGTCCAAAACGGATGTTCTCTTCAACGGTCATCCATGGAAAAAGTGAATATCCCTGGAAAACCATACCTCTGTCTTTTCCCGGTCCATCAAGTCTACGTGTGTCCAGAATAATTGAGCCTTCTGAAATATCATCAAGGCCGCCGATCATCTTGAGCAAAGTTGACTTACCACAGCCGGAAGGTCCGACGATGCAGACAAATTCATTTTCAAGGACATCAAAGTTCACATGGTCGATGGCAAGTGTCTGCTTCTTTGAGTCGGTATAGATCTTTGTAACGCCCTGGCCGTAGATCTTGCTGTTTGCCACACGGGCTTCAATAGGCTGGTTGTTCTCTTCAACCTGAATCTTCTTCTTTCCAAAAATCACTTTGAACCTCCTTCTGCCCATTTGAACAGTTTCTTTCCCGCAAATCCAAATACACGGTCAAGAATAAGTCCAAGAAGACCAATGACGATGATTCCTTCGAAGATCGTTCCTGTCCTAAGATATCTCTGGGCCTTGAGGATCTTGTATCCAAGACCGGAGTTTGCAGCAACAAGCTCTGCGACAACAAGGTAGGTCCATGCCCAACCCATCATCATGCGAAGGGTCTCAAAAAGGCGTGGCATCATTCCTGGAATAAGCACCTTGAAAATCACGGTTCTGCGGCTTGCTCCCAAAGTGTATGCCGCGTTCACATAGTCATCAGGAACACTGCGGATGTCGTCAGCGACCATTGGAATCAGCTGGAACAAAGTACCGATGAAGATGACGGCTATCTTTGCCGATTCATCGATTCCGACCCATACCATGATGAGCGGAACAAAAGCCGGAACAGGAAGATATCGCAGGAATTCAACCATTGGCTGTATGAAGGCTTCAAAAGGTTTGTAGCATCCGGCAAGAATTCCAAGCACAATGCCCAGAACCGATGCGTATATGAAGCCCATGAAAATTCTGTAGCAGCTTATGTACATGTCGCTCCAGATGGCACCTGTCGAAAAGTCATTTATGATTGACTGGACAACTTTCAACGGTGATGGCAAAAAGATCGGATTGACCAGTTTGAATGTGCAGGCAAGCTGCCAGATTGTGATAAGCAGTACAAAGGAAATCACTGCAATTGTAAGATAAACGTTTTTATCAATGTCTTTTCTGATTCGAAATATTTTCATTCATAACCCCTTTTAAAAGTTTGGTGGTACAGGAAACCCTCTACCACCGTTTTCAATCATCAATACTTCTTTGTATCTGGAACAGGGAAGTCTCCGTATTCTTCAAGAACCTTGCGTGCAGGTTCAGGATTGATGACTCCTGTGACATCAGGGCAGCTTTCAATCATCTTGATCGAATAAAGGAACTTGGCTACTTCCTGGACGTCATATGCAAGGGCGGTATATTTTTCTTCCTTTGAGGACATGGTCTCATAGGCTTCCTTTGGGCCAAAGAGTTTCGATCCGCTCATTGAGATCCACATTTCTTCCTCTGGAATTTCCGCACAGCGGGCCATATCCGCGATTGCCTTTTCAGGACTCTTGTAGTAGAAATCCAGGCTGTCATAGAGAGCCTTTACAAAAGCTATCTTGTCAGATTCAGGCATGTCCTTCTTTACGGCCATTACATCCGCAATAAGTCCAGGTGTATCTTCCGATGTTGTAAGCAATGTACAGCCAGGTCGCGAAAGTGATTCGCTCAAAGTTGGCTCCCACAAAGATGCGGCATCAACAGTCTTTGCAAGGAACGCAGGACCTGAATCCGCGATTGAGAGATTTACGAAATTGATGTCATCCATTGAAAGCCCAACCGATTCGAGACGCTTGGCAAGGAAGAAATGTTCGATCGTTCCATACTCTGTTGCGATTGATTTTCCCTTAAGGTCAGAAAGGCTCTTTATTCCTTCGCTTCCAACAATTCCGTCTGCGCCGTTTGAATTGTCAAGCATGGCGATGACTTCCATCTGGACTCCGTTGATATATGGAGCGATTGTATCCGGCATTGCTATACCGATGGCATCTGCCTGGCCTGTTGAAAAAGCCATTACAGAATCTGAATAGACCGGAAAATAAACAACCTTTACATCAAGTCCATTCTTTGCATAGAATCCCTCTTCCTGTCCGAGATACAGCAGATAGAATGCCGGATAGGCAGAAGTAGCTACTGTATATGTTTTCTTTTCAGAGGATACTTTCTTCTCCTTTGCGCATCCTGAAAACAATGCAAATGTCATTGCAAAAGATAGGGCAACTGCCACAAAATTAATAATTGTCTTTCTCATAAATTAACCTCCAGTAATCTGATGATCCATTCTTTTCTTACATGATTGCGTTTACATCTTTTTCACCGGTTCTGATACGGATGGCTGTCTCTGCAGGAAGTACGAAAATCTTTCCATCTCCTGCAGTACCAGTCTGATTCACATCAAGCACTGTCTTTATAAGACGGTCTACATCCTCATCCCTGACGAAAATCTCAAGCATGCGCTTTGCTGAAAACTGATAGCTTGCATGGCTTTCTTCACCAGTCACAGCTGTATAATGGCCGGATTTTTTCCCGCGTCCGATGATTTCCTTTTCACTGATTGAGCCGAAGTTTTCTTTCACCAAGGCTTCACGTGTCTGGAAATATTTATTTGTTCTTATGATGATTATTACCTGCTTCATATGGACTCCTATGGATCGGTACAGGATTAGAGTTTTTCTTCACCTGTGCTGATTGTAACGGCCTTTTCAACAGGAAGAATGAAGATCTTTCCGTCTCCAAAAGCACCTGTCTTTGAAGTGCGTGCCGACTCGACAAGAATCTTTTCAACCTTCTCAAGATCCTTGTCCTCAACAACCATCATGATCATTTCCTTTGGAATTTCGTCGTATACAACGTCTCCAACCTTAAGACCACGCTGACGGCCACGACCAAGAATGCTGATTCTTGATGCTGCCACAAAGCCTTCCTTATTCAATGCTTCAAGTACTTCTGCTGCCTTTTCAGGTCTAACTACTGCCTTTACCATTTTCATATCAATTACCTCCAAAATGTTTATTTATCAAAAATGTAGATTTTGTTTGTCGTAGGTGCGAATCCACTGCATGGATTGTTTATCTGCGGACAGTTTGAAATCAGGATCATGGTGTCGTTCACTGCCTCAAACTCAATGTAGGAACCAGGTGCACTTATTCCGTCCAGAAACTCAAATGTATCATCCGGAAGCTTAAGGATCTGCGCAAAGATGTTTACATTTGGAACAAGATCAACCTTTGAATATTTGTCCGCATGTTCCGCAATGTACTCAAGGAAAGTGTCGCGGCATGTCCTCATGTGAAGTGTATGATGACCATAGCGCACCGTATTGCTTTCACAGGCACAGGCTCCGCCAAGAGTATCCTGGCATGTACATGTATCAGCCGTGATCTTCAAAAGCTCCTTTCCGCTTTCTGTCACCAGAGTTGTTCCTGCATTGATGTAGATGTTTTTCTGGCGGCAGATTGTCTGTGTCGAGCTGTAATGGTCTTCCGGGTTGTGAAGGTCATAGCAAAGGAAATCAAGCCCCTGGTTTCCGTATGTATCCTCGATCCTCAGAACCTGTCCCTTGTAAAGAGGCTTCATGTAGCCGTCTCCAGCGGGAATTGATTCCGTATGGATCGCATCCTTTATGTTTCTGGTGCTTTCAACTTTCTCAAATGAAATAGACATCATTTACCTCCTATTTTCCAAGCAACAAGTTGTATTCCCACGTGTTCTCAAAAGCGCGTCTCGTATATTTTGAGGAACATACACAGAAGTCGCTTGCATCAACCGGGTTTGCATTTGAAATATCAATCTGAATCGGAACAGACGGATATGTTGTCGAAGGATCCATTGGATTAGGAGTGTTGGAAAGAACCATGTAGACATCCATCTCCGTGCGGACCGCAACAGTCATTTCCTTCTTGCAGTTCTCAGGGCAGAAAATCATGTTTCCCTTTTCATCTGCATCGATCTTTGAAAAGAAATTGATCGGAGGCATAAGGTCCCTTTTGCTCATTCCATTCTTTGTAAGCTCGTTCACAAAATTCTGGTAACCTGATTTCAGATAAGCGTTGCTCTGATCCTGATAGGTTGTCTTTCCGTATTTGGCATCAGTCTGTTCACGTGTCGTATAACCGGTTATTGAATCATGCCAGCCGCAGGTATCATCAACGATGCTTGCAAGTGCACGACCCATGTCACTGATGATGGCATGTCCTTTTGTAAGGAAGAATGTATGCTGTGCCTTCATTGTGTCAGGGGCATTGTAATGCTCCGAAAGGTTGTAGAAGTTATACATGAGCATGGCTAGATTTGCACCATCACCCATTGCGGTAAAGCGGATGATTTTTCCTTTTCCGATCGATCCTGACCATCTGTCACCTGGCATCAATGTCTTACTCCAGATTGATTGCATGTTGTGCTCCTTAATAAAAAAAGGGCGTACAGATTTCGACTGACATTCAAAATCTGTACGCCTTTGTACATTTATTGGCTATAAAATACTAAAGACTAAAAAAAGTTTGTATTGTCTAAAAGTTTGAAAAACAGATGATTTTTAGAACTTTAGTCTACCTCAGAACTTCTCTATTTTTTCAGCCCCCTTGCAGGCATATTCCTCGCAGATAAAGCCCTTCACAGACCTTCCGTCCTTAAGCTTTATTGTTCCGATTGCCAATGGAGAAGGAACCTTTTCCATGAACAGTCCAAATCTGTTTTTCGGAACTGCATAGATGTCCACAGCAACACTGATTCCTTTTTCTCTGCACACCATTCCTGGTTTTTCAGGCACCGTCTTAAGCTTGAAGAAGTCATATTCGGCAGCCGATTCAGTATGCTCCACAAATTCAGCGCCCAGTTCTATGAGCTGGCTTTCAAGGCCATATCCCTTTTTATGAAGCCCGCACACGGCAAGAAGCATTGCTTCAGACTCAAGAAAAGCCTTTGCGGCAGCGCATATGATGTTTTCCGCATCGTGCAGGCCAAACAAAGTGATTCCAAAAGGATATTCCCTGTCGCTGGAATTTTCCGGAATCGCCACGGCAGCAAGATCAAGAAGGTTGCAGTGGTTTGTATAAAGTCCCATCTGGCTGTTGGTCTTTATTGGATTCTCGCGGACCTGGTCACGGGTAAAGCTTCCGCCTGCAGTAGGCATGACCATGACCGCATCATCAAGAAGCTCAGCGGCCTCATGGCTACATTTCTGGAGCTCGTGGATGTTTCCAAAAAGCTTTGCGGCTGTCTTTTCCGGTGTGGATCCACTTCTTAAAATAGTTTCCGTAACTTCAAAAGTTTTTCCAGGATGGTTTTCTACAAAGCCCTTGAGGTCTTCCCATCGTTCCGCAACATAGGCACCTTCATACAAAATGAGTGCTGCCTTCTGGAACATGGAATAGTCGATCTCTTCACAAGGAATTCCAAGTCTCTTGATTCTTGCGACCGCATTTTCCCACTTCTGCTGGTAGATGTCCTTCCACTGACCGTAGAATGTCGGCAGCGTCTTTGGAAGATAGATTTTCGAAGGAAGCTTTTCACCCTTCTTTTCAATCTTTCTTGACCATATGCATCCAGTGTCATATCCACGGGCAACGGCATCCACAGCCTGAGCATCCTCAAAACTGTTTGCGAAAACCGTAACGCAGTCAAGGCTTGCACATGCAGGAACTACACCCTTTGTCGACCAGGAACCTACAGGAGGTTTGTATCCAACAAGGGAATTGAGCATCGCCGGAACACGGCCGCTTCCAGCTGTATCGGTACCAAGTGAAAAACATGCCTGTCCAAGAGCGACGGCTACGGCAGATCCGGAGGAAGATCCACCTGAAATCATTTCATCCTGATAGGCATTATGGCATTCACCGTAAGGAGAGCGGGTTCCAACAAGACCGGTTGCAAACTGGTCCAGGTTTGTCTTTCCGACAGGGATTGCTCCGGCATCGATCAGCTTCTGGACTACAGTGGCACTTTCTTTTGGCACATAGGAATAGTCAGGGCAGGCTGCTGTTGTCGGAATTCCGGCCAGATCTATATTGTCCTTGATGGCAAAAGGAAGTCCCCACAAAGGTGTCTTCTCAGATTTTTTAGGAAGAGCCTTTACGTACCTGTCGATGAAATCATGGGACGGAGGAACAATCCATATGTTTTTTTCCGCCTGCTTTTCTGAACGCAAAATGATTTCTTCGATCAATTCCGAAGGATTCAATTCTCCGGAATCATAACAGGCCATGACCCATTGCATTGAAAGTTTTTCTGGAAAATACTTCATGGTTCGCTCCCTTTTTTTACTTGTCCCAGATTACACAGCGGACAGGTGTCGGATTGTAGGCATTGCATGGATTGTTCAGCTGAGGACAGTTGGAGATCAAGATCATCACATCTTCCAAAGCTTCCATTTCAACATATTTTCCAGGTGCGGAAACACCATCATCAAACTTGTAGTATCCATCTTCTGTGATAGGAACATTCATGAAGAAGTTGATGTTTGGCGCAAGATCGCGCTTCCTGATGTCGTATCCGCAGTCTGCAAGCTGAAGCATGAAACTGTCGCGGCAGGCATGCATGTATTCCTTCTCGCGTGCATAGCGAACTGTATTGCTCTGTCGTGAACAGGCACCACCAAGAGTATCGTGTCGTCCTGTCTTGTCTGCGGTGATCTTAAGTATTGCCTTTCCGCTTTCTGTGCGCAGGATGGAACCTGTAGTAAGGTAGATGTTTCCCTGGGCAACGATTGTAGGAACTGCCCCGTAATGGTCTTCTGGATCATGCAGGTCATAGAAGGTTGTATCCACTGCCTGGTTTCCTTCAAGGTCAATGATTCTGAAGGTCTGTCCTTTCTTGAGCTCGTGCATCCAGCCAAGGCCTGCCTTCACTTCTTCGTTGTAAACTGCATCTTCCAATTTAAGTGTTGAATCTTTTTCAATAAATCCGTACATGTTGACCTCCTAAAGTCCAAGCAGATTGTAGTAATCCCAGGTATTCTCAAAAGCGCGGTAGTTCTCATCCCTGAAGTTCACGCAGAAATCCGTAAGATCTGTCTTTGGTGCGTCATAGACTTCCATCTGGACAGGAACACTTGGATATTCCTTTGAAGGATCAAGAGGATTAGGTGTATTTGAGATCACGACGAGACAGTCCATTTCCGTACGCAAGGTGATTGTCGCACCCTTCTTGCAGTGGTCCACCACATAGTGCATGGAACCGTCTTCCTTTACAAAAACCTTGGCGAATAGATTTACAGGCGGAACAATATCTCTCTTTCCCATGCCGTTGCGGACAAGCTCGATCTTGAAGTTGTCGTAGCCATTGCGGTAAAAGTCGTTCCTCTGTTCCTGATATGAAGTCTCACCGTACTTTTCGTCGGTCATTTCCTTGTTTGTAAATCCGCTGATGGAATCGATCCATCCTGTAGAATCCTGCACGATTGAAGCAAGGACCCTACCGTTGTCGCTCATAAGGACATTGCCTTTTGTAAGATGCGCAGTGTATTGTGCCTTAAGGGAATCAGGCATGTTGTAGCGTTCTGAATTGTCCCTCATGTTATATAGAAGGATGGAAACATTGGCATTGTCTTCCAAAGCCTTAAAATGAATGTATTTCTGACGTCCAATACATCCAGACCATGCTTCTCCAGGCTTGAATTCTTTTTTCCAGATTTTCTGCATATTTCACCTCGCGTTTTTTTCTGCTCGATGGCAGGTTTTTACGAGAGAGATGATATTTTCAAAGATGAAATAATGCTATTGAACTAAAAAATGTTTTGCATTCCACTTTGTGGTAATGGAAGCATACTTTAGTAGTAATCATTCCGCCTTGACTACAGTGCCGATGCCAGCAAGGAAATTCAGACAGATTCCATTTCGGACCTTCTTTGATGGAAAGAAAGGACTGAACTCCATTCCTAAATTTACATTGACAAAAGGCCGGTTCATGCCGAAAATTTATACATGAATATGATTGGAACATTTTGGTCACTTGTTCCGCCTGTTGTTGCCATTGCATTGGCACTGATCACAAAGGAAGTATATTCTTCTCTTTTCATCGGAATCGTTATCGGCGGACTTTTTTTCTCTGGGTTTTCTTTTACAGGAACTATCACTCACATTTTTCAGGACGGAGTTGTCAAATCCCTTTCTGACGGTTACAACGTAGGAATCCTGGTTTTCCTTGTTGTCCTTGGAACTCTTGTTGCATTGATGAACAAGGCCGGCGGATCCGCAGCTTTCGGTAAATGGGCAAAGGAACACATCAAGACAAAGGTTGGCGCACAGATTGCCACTGTTGTTCTTGGCATCCTCATCTTCATCGATGACTACTTCAACTGCCTTACAGTAGGTTCCGTAATGCGTCCGGTTACAGACAGACACGGAGTTTGCCGCGAAAAGCTTGCATATCTCATCGACTCAACAGCCGCCCCTATCTGCATCATCGCTCCTGTTTCATCATGGGCAGCAGCCGTTACAGGCTTCGTTGAAGGTGAAGACGGATTCCAGCTTTTCCTCAAGGCAATTCCTTACAATTTCTATGCACTTTTTACAATCATCGCCATGTTTGCAATCATCCTCACGGACCTTTCTTTTGGGCCGATGAAGAAATTTGAACTTGCCGACATCAAGTATGATGATGAAGAAGAAACGACAGACGGAACCAAAGGCACGGTCTTTGACCTTGTCTTCCCTATTGCTACATTAATCGTACTTTGCGTAATAGGCATGGTTTATTCAGGCGGATTCTTTGCAAGCGGTGAAGACAAAAAGGGATTTGTCGAGGCTTTCTCCGCATCAGATGCTTCCGTAGGTCTCATGCTCGGTTCCATGGGAGCATTGATCGTAACAATCATCGCATACCTTATCCGCAAGGTTCTGAAATTTGAAAACATCATGGCCTGCCTTCCTGAAGGATTCAAGGCAATGGTTCCGGCCATCCTCATCCTTACCCTCGCATGGACATTGAAGGGAATGACTGACAGTCTTGGGGCAAAGGAATTTGTCGCTGGAATCGTACAGAGCGGAGCCGGCAGCTTCATGAGCTTCCTGCCTGCCCTTATATTCGTAATCGCAATTTTCCTTGCTTTTGCCACAGGAACATCGTGGGGTACATTCGGAATTCTCATTCCAATCGTAGTTGCCGTTTTCAGCAATACAGATCCAACCCTCATGATCATTTCAATTTCTGCATGTATGGCAGGTGCTGTCTGCGGCGACCACTGTTCACCGATTTCTGATACGACAATCATGTCCAGCGCCGGGGCACAGTGCGTTCACGTTGACCATGTATCTACACAGATTCCTTACGCCATGTGCGTTGCAGGAGTTTCTTTCGTAACCTACATCATCGCAGGTTTCGTAAAGAATCCATTCGTTCCGTTCATCATCGGAACAGCAGCCATCATCGGCGGAGTATTTTTGATTAAGAAAAAGCAGAAGTAAAAAAAACGGGCTGGCTGAATTAAATGTTTAGTCAGCCCATAATTTTAACTTTCATAAAGTTTCTTTATCTTGTGTACCACCTGATTCGTGTTTCCTTCTTCAACCACATAATCATAGGCGTGGGGAATCGTTCCAAAGGAGATTGTTTTGTCTACGCCCAGTTCCCGCTTAAGCAGTTCAACCATGTTCTGGCGTGTTGCATTTTTATTGTATATCTTTATGTACGAGTAACCCTTGTAATCGTTAGATTTGTATTTCAACACCTTGAGCTTTTCCGTGATTCCGTCTGCTGCAAGAATTCCGTAGATCTCCTCAATTTTCTCATCCGGATAAAT
>JAGHUO010000106.1 GCA_018064785.1 Candidatus Treponema equi | reverse complement strand
GTTGCTTTCTTCTCAGCCGCAGTAGCCTTCTTTGCTGTTGATGCTTTCTTTTCAGTTGGTTTGGCAGCCTTTGCTTCTGTAGTTTTCTTTGCAACCCGCTTTTTCTTTTCTACCGGCATCAAAGAATTTGTGAAGTTCTGGCACTTGTACTGTGACTTATCTTTTGCTGCGGACAAGGTCTTGTACAATGAGAAAATCTGGGCGCGTAGAATTCTTGATGTCATCATTGCGTTTGATGCAAAAGCATACCACAATGAGCTTTCCATGATTTCCTTGTTGAACCACAGGATTCCGTTGTACTCATGTGCTCCTGAGAGAAGACCTGACCATTCATCCTTTGCAAGAAGTTTTGCAGTCTCATATGTAGACTTGACGAATTCAGTTGTGCTGAAATTCATCTTTTTGATCTTGGCGCAGACAAAAATGCGCAGGAATATGTTTCTCAGTTCGTGGTTTGATTCAGTGAATGATGCCCTTGTGATGATGTCGGAAAGCTTTCTGTTGTATCCCCACTTTACGAGATATTCAGGTTCCGTGTTGGAAACAGCGGCGAAGCATGAAAGAATTTCTGCGGAAAGCTTGTATTCTTCAAGTCCCGAGCAAAGAATTGATTCAAGTCCAGACTTGACCTTCTTTGTTCCGGCTTTCTGACCTGCTTCAAATGTCTTGTAGAGGAAATCAAGCTGTTTTGTGAATGCTGTGAACTTGTCGGCAGGATCCAGGTCCTTTGTCTTCTTAGGCGATGCTTTCTTGGTTGCTGTCTTCTTGACTGCGGTCTTTTTTGCTGCTGTTTTTTCGACAGCTTTTTCTGCAAGAGCTTCCGCTTCTTTTTGAGCCTCAAGTGCAAATTCTGCTTCTGTCTCATAGTAAGCAAGAGCGTCGTCCTTGATCTTGGCTACAACAGACTTGAGGTCCGGTTTCTTTACACCCTTGAAAAGCTTTACCTTTGGTGTGAAAAGCAAATGGATGTCGTCGATGAATTCCGGTGTGATGAACTTTTCAAGCTTTGCATAGAGTTCCCTGTAACGGTATTCAAGCCATGCGATCTCAAGGTCTTCTGTTCCGGCTCCATTGAGGAGTTCACAGAGTTTTGCATATTTTCCTTCGGCGGTGTCTTCAACCTGGCGGACGTCTGTGAATACCTGGGCTTCAAATCCCTTGAGCATTACGAACATTCCGTTGTTGATGATGTCATCCGACTTGCGTACAAACCAAAGGCCTGATCTCTGCTCGTGGAGGATAACGTAGTGGTTCCAGCCGCTGGTGAGGTTGAGTCCTTCTCCAAGGCTGCGTGTGACCATCTTTTTGTCATCATCGCCACTTCCTGTCTTTACTGCATATTCGCAAGACTGCTTGATCCATCCCTGTGCGCTGTCATACTTGTTGTTGTAGAAGACGATGGTGCCTTCGTCGCCGACATAGTTCGAATATGCAAAGATGTTTTCGTTTACGCTTCCGTTGTTCCATACATCATAGAAGAGGAAGTTTTCTACCTGTGCAAAAAGATAGCGCTTGTGCATGATAGGGAAGATGAGGGCACGGTGTCCGTTCATCAATCCTTCATCCACCTGCTCATCCTTGTATGCGCGTGTGTATTCCATTCCGTATTTTTCTTCATAACCTTCAAGCTGGCCGTGACCGAACATTGGAAGTCCAGGCATTGTGATCATCAGAGTACAGACACCAAAGTATTTGTCTCCGCGTCCGAACTGTGCCACTGCTGTTTCTTCGTCAGGGTTGTTCATGAAGTTGACGTAGCGCTTGAGGATCTGAGGATCAAACTTGATTGTGTTCTTCACTGTGTCGCGGTACTTCTGGTTCTCTTCCTTCTTGAGCATATTCATGAAGGCGGAATTATATACACGGTGCATTCCAAGAGTACGTGTGAAGTATCCTTCCATCATCCAGAAAGCTTCCGCAAGCAAAAGTGTGTCTGGGATTTCCTGGGCACAGCGGTCAACGACTTCGCGCCAGAATTCATTTGGAATGCGGTTTTCAAAATCTTCGTTTGAAAGTGCGTAGCGGCTGCGGCTGTAGATGTCTCCACCCTGTCCTGGCTGTGGATACCAGAGGCGCCTGATGTGTTTCTTTGCAAGAACCATGGCTGCGTCAAATCTGATGATAGGGAAGTTCCTTGCAACGTTGAGGATCTGCTGCATTACGGCTTCGCGGGCAACAGGATTAAGGTAGTCTATCTGGGCGGTGTCGTTCCAAGGCATTCCTGTTCCGTCGTTGCCGTGATAGATGTATGTGACGTCACCGGTTGCATTGTCTACGCGCTTGAAGCAGACCGCACAGTCGTTCTTGCTGTAGTAGTGGTCTTCAAGATAGATGCTTACTCTTCCGTCGTGGCTTAAGTTTTCTCCGTTGAATGTATAGCTTGGGCTTGGACAGTCCTTTGTGGTGATGAAGTAGTCTGGATGTTCTGTTACCCAGTCGCCGTCCATACCTGTGTGGTTTGGAACCATGTCGGAAGCAAGACGGATTCCTCTCTGCCAGCAACGCCAGCGGAGGTTCTCAAGAGCAGACCATCCACCAAGGTTTCCTGCGATCTCATAGTTCAGAAGTGAATATGCGGATGAAGCTGCTTCAGGATTTCCGTTTATCTGCTTGATTCTCTTTGAAGCATTTGATCGTTCCCAGAGACCGATGAGCCAGAGACCTGTGAATCCTGCGTCGCGGAGGGCATCAAGTTCCTCATCTGGAATCTGGTCAAGACGTGTGATGTCCCTGTTGTATTTCTTTGAAAGCTGATAGAGCCATACGAGGACGGTTTTTGCCATGAGGATTACCTTAGGCATCCATTCACGGTCAGGACTGAATCTTTCGTATTCGCGCATCAGATCATTGTCGTCAAAGTTGTAGGCATCCATGGAAACTTCTCCGCCATTTGTCGGATGCCATGCTGCCTTTTCTTCTTCTGTGATGGAGTCGATGCCTTCAAGAAGCTTGAGGATCCATTCGCCCAAAAGAAGTGTCCAGTTGGAACGGATGTAATCAAGCTGTCCCTTAAGTGATGTAGGAGAAGCGATCACCGGTTCCTTGAGCATGTTGATGAGGGTGTTGTTCTTTGGTCCAAATACAGGCTGAGTTTCAAAATATGACTTTATCTGAATCCATGCCTTGATGTAGTTCTTGTTTGCCTTGAGTTTTTCGTCATCAAAGAGAACCGCAAATGGATGGAAGGCTGGGTTCTCGTTTGCAAGATGAAGGAGGATCATTTCCTCAAGGACCTGCTCACGGTTGCTTCTTTCTCTCTGGACACCTTCGTCCCAGCAATTTTCGTCAAGGTATTGTTCCGCAGTAAGCTTGTTCTGGAAAACTGCTACAGGTGGAAATTCATCCATGAACTCCAGTAACAGCTTGTCCATCTCTTCAACGCCAAGAGACTTGTCCAGATCTGCAAGGATGTTCTTGAAAGAATCAGGTGCCTTGTCGCGTCTGAAAAGCATGCAGACATGATGGAAGATTTCATCGATGAGGCCCATGGCATTGAGGTTTCCGGCTGAAATCTTTTTTTCGTTCTGTCCGCGTTTCTCAAAAAGTTCATTGAGCTTTATCTGGAATTTCTGCACAGCCTTGAAGTCTGTGAAAATCGCGTTGCCTGTGGAAGCAAAGATTGTCTGGTCAAAATCGCATTCCTTGCGGACATTTCTATTGATATGGAATTCGTTTCTTGAAATTTTCATGCTATTTACCTTCCTGAACATCATGTATTTCAACGATGGTTTTAATTTTATTTATGAGACTCTTGTTTTCAGACATTTCCTCGATTGTGGCAGGAATTCTATAAGTCCAGTTGAATTCGTTTACGCTGCCTGGAATGTTGATTCGTTCCTCGTCCTCGTTCTCAAGGTAGAAGCAGTGTTCAAGGAACAGGTAGTCCTGGAGCGGATTGATGAGAAGTGAGCTTTTGCATTTTGCAAGTGAGCGTAGAATGAATTCCGCGATTTCCGGAGTAAAGGCGGAATTTCCGTCCGGCTTGCCTTCGTCATTGATGGAATTCATGAAGGCCCATACACTTTCTTTTTCCTGGTTCCACCACTGACGCAAGGTCGAGCTGTCGTGAACTGAAGTTGTTGCGACGCTGAGCTCTGGATATTCCGCAAAAGGAATATAAGGCTGGCCTTGCTTTTCCCATTCACGTGTCCAGCGAATCACCTTAAGTGAAAGAATATCAAGCTTCTTTAGGACCTCTGGCATCACGGCAAGATTTACTCCAAGGTCTTCAGCGCAAGGAATCATGTCGCTTGCGTGGACTATGGCAGACAAAGTTGATGTGGCCTGCTTGCCCCAAAGCTTGTTTTCCTTTACTTCAGTTTCTTCGAAGAGCTTCCTGAGTTTTTCCTGCTCCTCCCATGAAAGGGTTTTCCATGCTGTGGAATTTTCAAATGTATATACCTTGATGAAACGGTCTTTCTTTATCTGGATGAGGGAACGGTCACGCCATTTTTCTGCCAGGGCATTCTTTACGGCGTTGTCTTTTCCTTCGTCGTCAAAGAAATGCATTCCGTAGATTTCCTTGTCGCCTTCGATTCCTTTTTTGAATGTCCAAAGTTCCTCTGTCTTTACGCGGTCGCAGACTTTTTCAAGGACCATGGTTGCTTCGTCGTGGTTCCATGTGATGCTTTCGATGGCACCGGTTGGAATGTGAGGTTCAGAAATCCATTTGATTCTGTCGTCCTCAAATCCAAGTTCGTTCAAGGTTTTTCTTGTGAAGTCTGCGTATGGAATTGTATGTCCAAGATATGCAGTTGTTTCCTTTTCGCTTGATGCCCAGATCCTGAAGAATCCAAGAATGTGGTCGATGCGGAATGCATCGTAGTACTGTGCGCTGGATTTGATCCTGTCTTTCCACCATGTGAATTCATCTGCCTCAAGACGTTCCCAGTCGTATGTAGGGAAGCCCCAGTTCTGGCCCATTGGATTTCCTCCATCTGGTGGAGAACCTGCACGGAGTTCCTGCCTGAAGAATTCCGGATATGTCCAGCAGTCAACGCTGTCTTCGTTCATGAGGATAGGGATGTCTCCCTTGAGGATGATCTTTTCCTTGCGGAGTGCGTCGGCGCCTTCCTTGAATTGTTCTGATGCGCGCAGCTGGCACCATACAAAGAAGTTGTGGCTCAATTTCTTTGCCTTGTTGTTCCATTTGAGCTTAATGTCGTCGCGGGAAAGCTTCTGCAATGAAGGACTCCAGCTTTTCCAAGATGCCTGCATGTTCTCGTCCTTTATGTTCTTGAACACAGCGTAGTGGATTACCCATGGATTGGCACGCACGAATTTTGCCAGTTCTTTCTCAAACTTCTGTTCTTCAACCTGGTCCTTTGAATTTTTCTTTTCAATATAGTTGAAGAGAAGGTGGAGAAGATTTGTCTTTTCTGTCACAAGGGCATCATAGTCAAATCTCTTTTTATATTTGAAATCCTTTTCAAAGTTCTTGTATGCCGTTGCGAATGCCTTGTTGCCTTTTAGGGCTGCCTGGAATTCCGGAAGGGCACTGATCCTTATGTACATTGGATGAAGTGCAAAAGCCGACAGCCCAGAATAAGGTGAAGACTGTGTACCTGTGTCGTTTACAGGTAAAAGCTGTACGATTGAGAAGCCTGCCTTTTTGCATAATTCCGCCAGATCCTTAAGTGCGAGAAAATCACCGCAAGAAGGACAGTCCTTTGTATAGAGTGCTGAAAGTGGAACTACGATTCCTGTTCTTTTGTCCATAATTAAGCCTATTTCAATGTTAGAAGATTACGATAAACACCATTAATGACAGTGTTTCCTACCATAATTATAGCACAGTATGTGCGTTTTACAATTGTATTGAAAGGTATTGGGTTCAGGCGGAATTTTTGTGGATATCCTTTCATTCCAATGTGAGAATAGACCCTATTTTGACATTTTTTTTGCATAAAGGTATCCTTCTGTCAGGAGTAAATTTATGGTTTTCAAGAAAATTACACTTTTGATTTCTGCCGCATTGTTTTCGGCAGCAACATTGTCAGCAGCAGGCTTTAAGAGTGATGAGCTTTTAAAGAACCCGGACATTTTGGCTGACACTGTAGAAAGCGGACTTGCAGATTTTTCTGAGCAGATTTCCCATTCAATAACAATGGGAACAACACAGCAGAATATTTGGGCAGATGCATATATCGGAAAGGTATTCCCATCACCAATTCCTCATTTTGGCGGTGGCGTGAACCTTGGTGCCACAAGAGTTGATTCATCAGGTCTTGCACAGGCAGCAGGTGCCCTCGGAATCGGCGGTCTAAGCGATTACTATTACTATCCTATGTGGACAGCTGATGTGCGTGTCGGTGGTTTCATTCTTCCGTTTGACCTTGACTTTTCATTCATGAAGACAGGTTCACTTTCTCTTGATACAGGAAAGGCTGATCTTGCCGTTGATCTTCTTACATTTGGTGTCGACGCAAGATACGCAATCCTTGAAGGAAGCCTTCTCATGCCAAAGCTTTCTGTTGGACTCGGCTATTTCTACAACAGCGGATCTTTCAGCCTTGAATCACCAACCGGAAGCATCGATATGGACTACAGCATGCACACTCTTTATGGATCATTACAGCTTTCAAAGTCATTCATCTTCTGTACTCCTTTTGTAGGACTCAGAGGCATCGTGACAATGACTGAATGCGATTATGACTGGAAGGCCAAGGGAATCTACAAGGAATCAGTTGAAACTGTAGTTCCTGGCATAAAGACATCAGGTAGCGGCAGCAATGATTCTGATGGATTTGACTTTGGCGGAATCCAGCCACAGTTCTTTGCCGGCGTTGGTTTCAACTTCCTGGTATTCCAGACAACACTCAGCGTTTCTGCAGATTTGAGAAATGTATGGGACAAGGGACTCTGGTCCGGTGTCCTCAGCATAAGAGCAAAGCTTTAATATGTGATTTTATCTGATAAAAAGGAAAGGCCTGCATGGTGATCTACCACGCAGGCCTTTCCTTTTTTATGCCAGTTGTCTGACAGATTACATTATGTCCTGGATAAGCTTGAGAACTTTCTTAGGACACGATGTAACACATGTTCCGCATGAATCGCACTTTGAATAGTCGATCTTTGGAATTCCGCCTGAAACATCGATTGCCTGCTGAGGGCACTTCTTTGCACAAATTCCGCACTTGAAGCATCCTACAGAACAGTCCTTTGTGATCTGAGGCTTGTTGTCGTTGTGGCAAGAACAGAGGGCAACAGGTCCCTTTACGGAAATGTCCTGCAATGTGAAAAGTCTCTTTGGACATGCCTTTACACATTTTCCACATCCAACGCACTTGTCCTTGTTTACCTTTGGGAGACCGTCGTCACCCATTGTGATGGCACCGAATGGACATGCGGCTTCGCAGTCACCGTAGCCGATACAACCAAAAGCACACATCTTTGTACCGTTTACAGCGAGGGCAGCTGCCTTGCATGTCTTGACGCCTTCATAGACACCCTTGTCCTTTGCGCATTCCTTTGATCCCTGGCAAAGAAGAAGTGCAGCCTTCTTTACTGAAGCTCCGCCTTCAACGCCCATGATCTTGGAGATTGCCTCTGCACAAGAAGCACCACCTGCGACACATCCTGTTACAGGAGCTTCACCACGTGCGACAGCAGCAGCAAAAGCATCACAGCCTGCGTAGCCACAGCCACCACAGTTTCCGCCTGAAAGCACTTCACGGATTGCGGCAACTTTTGGATCTACTTCAACTGCGAATATTTTCTTGAAAAGCCCAAGAAGAATTCCAAGAAGGAATCCGATTATGAGGGCTACGATAATTGTATAGATAACTGTAGTCATGATCCTTCAACCTCCTAGAGCAAGCCTTTGAAGCCCATGAATGCAAGTGAAAGCAGACCTGCGGCTACGTAGAGAATAGGTGTTCCCTTGAATGCAGCCGGAATGTTTGCGATCTTCATTCTGCTTCTTACGCCAGACATTACAACCATTGAAAGAAGGAATCCAGCTGCTGCGCCGAATGCATAGATGATGCTTTCCAGATAGTTGAAATCCTTTCCGATGCAGTTGATTGTTACACCAAGAACCGCACAGTTTGTTGTGATCAATGCAAGGTAGACGCCCATGCTTGAATAGAGTCCTGGAGCTGATTTCTTCAGATAGAATTCAACAAGCTGAACCAAAGATGCGATGACAAGGATGAAAAACAAAGTCTGAAGGAACTGAAGTCCAAGCGGAACCATCACGAACTGGTAGAGTGGCCATGTGACTACTGTTGCAAGGATAATTACGAATGTTGTGGCAAGTCCCATGCCTGTTGCTTTTCCAGTCTCGCTTGTCATACCGATGAAAGGACAGATGGCAAGATACTGGATGAATACAACGTTGTCTACGATTGCTGATTTAATAAAAAGCTTGAGAAGTTCCATTATTTTGCCTCCTTCTTTTTGTTCTTGAAGAACTGAACCAAAGCACCAAGGAAACCGAATACCATGAATCCGCCTGGGGCAGAGTTGAGGATTCCGATTCTGTAGGCTTCTGGAATTACTTCAAGCTTGAGTGCTGTACCTGCAAGGAGAGTACCGCCACCAAGGAATTCGCGGCAGAAGGAAATAAGGAACATGACCATTGTGTATCCGATTCCCATGCCAAGAGCATCAAGGATGGAATTTCCTGTGTTGTTCTTTGAAGCGAAGGATTCAACGCGTCCCATGATGATGCAGTTTACAACGATGAGTGGAAGGAAAACTCCCAGGGCGTCGTAGAGTGATTCAACATAAGCCTGGAGAACCAGCTGCACGATTGTCGTGAATGCCGCGATGATGATGATGAAGATTGGAAGGCGGATTGCAGAAGGAATGCACTTTCTGAAAATCGAGATTACGATTTCGCTCATGAGAAGAACGAATGTCATGCTCATTCCCATTCCAAGTCCGTTGAATATGCTTGTAGTTACACCAAGTGAAGAACAAAGACCGATGTTCAAGACGAGGAGTGGATTCTCTCTCAAGAAACCATTTGTGAAAATAGAAAGCTGCTTGTTCATTTAGCGCCTCCTTCGAAGTATTTGAGCATTGATTCTGTTCCCTGTTCGAGCAATGCTGCCACAGCAACTGAAGTGATTGTAGCTCCTGAGATCGCATCGAATGTCTCGCCGGCCTTGAATCCGTCCTTTGCATTCTTTCCTTCAAACTGACCGTAGAAAGTCTTTCCGTTTGGAAGCTTGAATGTCGGGTCGTTTGCCTTGAGGCCAAATCCTGGGGAATCGCTGAGTTCAAGGAACTGAACGCCTGAAATTGTTCCGTCGGCTTTCATTCCTACCATCACAGTACCACGGTCATAAGTTGGTCCGTTGATCTGAGCAACTGCGCCGATTGTGGTTCCGCCTTTGACAGCCTTATATACACTGAGGATCTTTATTGAAGAATTTGTGCTTGGTGCGAAATCTACAGGTTCAAATCCGTCGGCATCTGCCATTACAACTTTCATTGCTGCGTTTGCCTTTGCGATTTTGTTTTCTGCGATTTTTACCGATGTAACGCTGTTTACGAGGGCAAGGACCGTACAGCTTGCTGCGGCAAAGAGTGCGAGTACAAGGCCAAGCTTGATCATTTCAAGTGAAGAATTTTTATTGCTCATTTAGATTCCTCCTTGCGTTCAACTGCATTTGAAACATCGAATTCCTGTACCTTGTTTGCAGGTTCCGGTCTTCTGTTTCCTTTCTTTCCGTAACCGTACATTCTGCGTGTAAGGTTGTTGAGGAATGGTGTGAAGCAGTTCATGATGAGGATGCTGAACATTACGCCTTCTGGATAGCCGCCAAGTTTTCTGATGAGGAATGTGATGAGACCACAACCAAATCCGAATACAAGTCTTCCGTATCCTGTGAGAGGTGCTGTCGCATAGTCTGTGACCATGAATGTTGCGCCGAACAGAAGTCCACCAGTCAAGAGTGCAAGAACTACATCTTCGCCAGAAACGAGAGTGCAGAATGCTGTTGTTGCTACCATTGCGACCGGAGCGCGCCAGTCGATGATGTGTGTTGCAAAAAGGAAAAGGAAAGAGATGAGGATCAGGAGGATTGAAGTTTCTCCGATACATCCCGCCCTGTTTCCAAGGAAGTACTGCATATAAAGGTCAGGTGATCCTGTTACTGCACCGTTCTTTATCTGGCTCAGGATTGTTGCGCCTGACACTGCATCGATTTCAGGATTGAACCAGCAGGCACCCATGGCAGCAGGGAAGCTGATGAACATGAATGCACGGCCTGTAAGGGCTGGGTTGAATACGTTTGATCCGATTCCGCCAAAAAGTCCCTTTGCTACGACCATTGCGATGAGTGCTCCAAGAACAACCATCCATACTGGTGTTGTAGACGGAATTACCAGTGCAAGGAGAATTCCCGAAACCACTGCGGAAAGATTGCTTACGCGGATCTTCTGCTTTGTGATCTTCTGGTAGAGTGCCTCGAATGCAACGCAGGATGCAACTGAAACGAGAATGCGTACGAGGGCAGCAAGACCAAAGAACATTACACCTGCAATGCATTCAGGAAGCATTGAGATGATGACCATAAGCATCACTTTCTGTGTTGAAAGTCCTTCCGTAAAGTGAGGGCTTGAAGAAAGATGGATTTTATTGTCGCTCATTTTGCACCTCCGTTTGCGGCAGCCTTTGCTCGTTCTGCAGCCATCTGTTCGCGAACGATAGCCTTGCCCATTCTGATTCTCTGGACGAGACGGACATTTGCAGGACATACGTATGCACAGCAACCGCATTCGATACAGTCCATGAGGCCGTAGCGCTTTGCCTTTGCCACATTGTCTGCCTTAAGTTCGCGTACCATGAGGGCAGGCGACAGTCTCATTGCGCAAGTGTTGATGCATGCGCCACAGCTGATGCATGGATCCTCGTCCATAAGGTAGGTTTCCTTTGCTGTAAGGAAAGTGATTCCGCTTGTACCCTTTGCAACAGGGAAGTCTGCTGAAGGCATTGCGAATCCCATCATAGGACCGCCGGAAATGATTTTTGCAGTTTCGCCTTCCTTGAGTGTAAACTTTGCGTCTTCTCCCATAAGGTCGGAAACCAAAGTTCCAACCGGAACCTTAAGGTTGCATGGCTTTGCTACTGCACCGCCTGAAATTGTGAGGGCTCTTTCAATGAGTGGCATTCCAAGGCGGAAGGCATCGCTGATAGCGCATACTGTTCCAACATTGCTGATGATGCATCCAGCGTCGGCAGGCAATTTTCCAGACGGAATTTCTACGCCAAGGCATGCTGATACGATGAACTTTTCAGATCCCTGAGGGAACTTAGTCTTAACAAGCATGACCTTCATGTCATCGCCGTAACCTTTTTCGTTGATGACCTTGTCCAGCATTGGCTTGATGTATTCTTTATTGTCTTCGAGGGCAACGATTCCGTAAGCTCCTACTGTGTTGAGGATGATGGCAAGACCATCAATGAGCTTTTCCGGTGTTTCCTGCATTGTGCGTTCGTCGCATGTAAGGTAAGGCTCACATTCAGCGGCATTTACAAGAACATATTCGATTTCCTTGTCCTCTGGAGGATTCAATTTGACATGGGTAGGGAAGGATGCTCCACCCATACCTACGATGCCCGCTTCCTTAATGCGTTCAAGAGCTTCTTCGTGTGTGCAGGTGAACGGATCGAGTGGCGGCATGTATTCTGTTCTGTCGCTGTCGTCGCTTTCAATGACGATGCATGGAACGGACATGTTGCCTGTAACAAGGCAGTTTGCGATTTTCTTGACTTTTCCGGCAATGGATGCGTGTACCGGAGCCGACATGAATTTGTCGCTTGCGGCAATTTTCTGTCCTTTTGCCACAAGGTCACCGACTTTAACGAGAGGTTCGTTTGGAGCTCCTCCCATGGTGATAGGAATTGTAACCGTCTTGGACTTAGGGAAAGCAGCAGTGATCGGACACTTGTTGCTCAGTTCCTTCATCTCTTCCGGATGAATTCCACCTTTAAATGTGTGTGCTTTCATAACACTATATTTTAATGGTAATTGGTGAATTTATCAAATGAGAGTTAATAACTATAGAAGAAAGTGGAAAAACAGGATGAATGTCTGACTTTTTTTCAATAAAAAAACCGCCCTGATTTCCCAAGGCGGCCAAAGTTTTAACTAGATTTTCGAGATTCTTAGTTCAACTTATTTGATTTCAACAAGCTTAACATTGTCGATGAATACATCGTGTTCTGTTGTGATGTTCTTGTCGATTGTTCCGAGAGAGAATGTGAGGATGACATCGCTGTCGTCTTCATAGGCCATCTCGAAATCCTGTGTGAATGTCTGCTTGCTCTTTGTGAGTTCGCATGTTGGTGCTTCGTTGTAAGCTGTCCAGTCTTCTGTTCCGTGTCTCTGCTTCCAGAGTGCGCCGTCTCTCTGACATGCGTACTTCATCATTCTTGGAAGTGTTGACCATGCATCGAATGAAAGACGGTATTTCTTTCCCTTCATAAGCGGAATCTTTTTCTGCATGAGCTGGATCTTCCAGTCAACATCCTTTGTGTCCTTGATTGTGATCTGGGCAACCTGCTTTTCCTGGTCTACTGAAAGCTCACATGAGTTTGTGTCGTACTTGTAGAATTCCCACTGCTTTGCGCTGAATGCGAATTCTCCGTTGTAGATGAGGTCAAACTTGTCTTTCTTCATGTCAGACTTCTTGATGATCTTTGCCTTTCCAAGCTTTACAAGCTTAACGTTTGCAATGTTGATTGGGTCTGTTGAAGGTGTTGCACCCATGTTGAAGTCAAGTCTTGCGTTAGGATCAGTCTTGTCATCCATAGAGAACTTGTATGTGTAGTGCTTCTTGTTTGGTGTAAGTTCTACGTTTACATCACCAAAGTAGTTCTTCCATCCTCTGTCTGGAGCACAAAGCTTAGCCTTCATCTTTCTGTTCTTTGTAGACCATGCGTCGAATGAAAGCTCATACTGATAGCCTCTTTCAAGAGGAATGTCTGCCTGAACAAGCTGAATTGAATAGTCGATTGTTCCGGCTTTTGAAGTGTTTACTGTAAGTGTGTTTCCTGCAATTGCAGCATCTGCAGATCCACCCTGCTGTGTCATGAACATCCAGTCCTTTTTGTCCTTAAGGTTTTCAGCATTGAATCCACCGTTGCGGATGTAGTTTCCGTCTGCTTCAGGTCCACGGACTGCAACAACTTCTTCCTGTCTTTCAACATTTTCGTTGTAGCTCTTCTTCTGGTATACACGTACATAGTCAACAACCATCTGTGCCTTTTCGTCGAATGTTGTTCTAGCATCAGGGTATCCAGGCCAGTTTCCGCCTACAGCAACGTTGAGGATGAGGTAGAATGGCTGGTTGTATGGTGCAGGATATGGTTCTTCGTCATCGTAAAGCTTCTTTGTGAACCAGTCGTCAAACTTTGCCATTTCAACGCCGTCAACATAGAATTTGATGAGGCCAGGTTCCCATTCACATGCGAATGTATGGAATTCATCAGCATAGTTTCCCTTCTTGAGGAGGTATTCCTTCTGAGCCATTGTGTGTGGTTCACCGAAGTGGAGTGTTGCGTATGTTTTGTTTACCTTGTCTCCAAGAACTTCCATGATGTCGATTTCACCGCACTTTGGCCATGAACCGTACTTGCTTTCGTCTGTAGGCATCATCCAGAATGCCGGGAGGAATCCCTTTCCCCTAGGTACCTTGAGGCGTGCTTCTGCAAGACCGTACTTGAAATCAAACTTGTGCTGTGTGTTGATTCTTCCTGATGTGAATTTGTTTCCGCTCTTTGTCTCTTCCTTGAGAGGCTGAATTATAAGGTTTCCGCCCTTGAGGTATACGTTCTTGTCAGACTTGATGTATGCCTGAAGCTCGTTGTTTACCCATCCCGGCTCGTGGAGCTCATAGTTCCACTTGCTTTCGTCAAGTTTCTTTCCGTCAAAGTTATCTTCAAACTTAAGATCGTATCCTGCCTTGTTCTGTGCGCTGAGGCTGAATGCTGCAACAGCTGCGAGAGCAAGAGAAATCATTGTTTTTCTTGAAAATTTCATAAATCCTCCTGATGAAATCCCAATATTCCTATTATCTAAAATGTCTTGTCTTAATCTTAAGACGCAAAGCATAAGATAACTATACTAATTTTAAGATTTTTATCATTTTTTTGCCAAACTGTGCTATAATGGAAGGTATGGACAAAGACAAGGATTTGCACGAGGCCCTTTATTTTCAGACGGAAAACAACATCTATCATGCAAGATATGAAGATGAGGTGAACTTCTATTCCGCCGTGAAAAAAGGTGACCTTGAGACTGTTAAGAAACTGATGACTCCTCTGGATACAAAGGAAGGGTTGGGACAGCTTTCAAACAAGCCGGTCAACAACTTGCGCTATCACTTTGTTGTCACTGTTGCTCTTGTAACAAGATACTGCGCGGAAGCCGGCATGCCTTTTGAGACAGCCTATACCTTGAGCGACCTCTACATCCGGAACGTAGACAAGTGTGCCAGTGAAATCTCGATCACCCAGCTGCACAAGGAAATGCTTTTTGACTTCACCAACAGGATGAAAGATATCCGCAATGCAGAAACAAGTCCTCAGATAAAACTTGCAAAAAAATACATCCACGAGAATATTTACAATCAGTTCTATGAAGATGAGATCGCTGATTTTGCAGGCCTGACACCATCCTATCTTTCAACCTTGTTCAAAAAAGAAACAGGTGAGACCATAAAGAACTATATACTCCGTGAGAAAATCGAGGAATCCAAAAACCTTCTCAGCTTCTCTGATAAATCCTACATTGACATAAGCATCTCCCTGAACTTCAGTTCACATTCACATTTCATAGCTACATTCAAGAAATTTGTGAACATGACGCCTAAGGAGTACAGAAACAAATACTACGGAAAGAAATGGAATGAAGAATAGGTTTGCTGCAATGGCGGTCCTTGCTCTGGCTTGGGCCGTTATTTTTATTCCGTCTTGCTCAAAACCTCCAGCATGGCCTGACACTACCTACACAGTTTTCACAGCAAAGGAATTTCCTGACGCCACCTTGTATGCAGGTCATAAAGACGGAACCCTGTACGCCGTGGTAGTTGGAGATTTCAACGGAATTATGGGACATGTTGTCCTGACCCATGAATGCACGCCTGAGCAGTTTGAATATGCCCTTTCGCAGGTTGGAAACTTTGGCGGAGAAATGCTTGGCACTGTGGACAAAATAAAATTCAACCGCAGGAAATATCCTGACCATTCAATTTACGTTACCTGGGTTCTTTCCTATGATGAACGTCA
>JAGHUO010000118.1 GCA_018064785.1 Candidatus Treponema equi | reverse complement strand
CAGTGCCGGTCCAGCAGAGGCTATCCGCCTGCGCAGGGACTGCGTATTCGGGAAACTGGACCGTAGCAGGTGCGTGCGGTCCAGGGGCTGCCGGCTTTTTTATTTTATCTTGTTGAACAATCTTTTTACCAATCCAAGTTTTCCAAAACACAGCCAGTAAAGGAACATGAATAGAATCACCAGCATGGTTCCGCATAGAATGATGTAGAGAATTGACCAGACATAATGCAATAGGAAATTCACTATGTTTGTTAGGAACTGTGAAAATTCCGATTTTGTATCTGGCATAATTATTCCGTTTTCATTGTGGTTTGTAGGAAGACTAATAAAGAAAGAAACCCTGCAGTATTTGATTTCTTTTGACATCCTGTTGAATTGGCTTTCCATGCTTTCAATGGAAGATATGGAATCTGCTATTTTAGATTCAACCTTCAGTATTTCATCAACATTCCTTGCTTCCTTCAGATAGCCTTTGAGCTTTTCCAGCAATAGACGCTCATTTTCAAGACGTGTCCTAAGATCATAGTATTGGTCCGTCACATCCTGACTGTTGATGTTTCTATTAACTATTTTCCCCAGATTACCGCATTCATCCATTGCTGACTGAAAAATTTCTGCCGGTATGTGGGCGGTTATATTCATGTTCATTGAATTTTCATTTTGATAGGAAATGTAGCCATTATGTTTTTGAACCCAGGCTTTTATTGTAGATGCAGCATCTCCTAGGTTTGAAACCTGCAGGCTTATGTCTCCGGTCATGATGAATTTCTTCTCAAAGTCCTCTGTCTGATACATGGAGGAATCCATTGAGGCTGTTTCGAATTCTTCAACATCTACGGGACATCTCAAGCTTGAAGTTCTTATGGCTTTGGCAGTAGCCAGCAAGGGGGCTTCAATTGTTCCGCCTGATAATTCTTTGTTGTTGGCAACTATGACTGCAGTGATAGAAACCGCAGTGAATGTGATTGCAAATATCTTTTTAATTTTCGCTTTTTCCATGCTATTTCTCCTCATATGTAAAACAAATTGGTGTTTTTTATGTTACAATGGCTCCATTATGTTTACGAATAGACGAATCAATAGAACATTTTTCTTTGCCATCATCATTTCCTTTTTTTCAGCTGGATTCATTTTTGCTGAAAAAACAAAGATAGATGGTCTGTTCCGCTATAGGTTGGACAATGGCCTTGAACTTTATGTTGCGGAAAACCATAGTGTGCCCTTGGCATACGTTGAGCTTGCCGTCCGTGCAGGAGCCATAAGTCAGACCAAGGAGACGTCAGGCCTTTTCCATCTATATGAGCATATGATGTTCAAGGGGAATGCCCTTTATAGGGATGCTGCCAGTGTGAACAAGGCTTTGGCTGATCTTGGAGTCACTTCTCATAACGGATCAACAAGCACTGATTGCGTCAACTATTATTTTACTATTCCGTCCGATAAGATTGAGGAAGGACTTGCATTCTGGAACGCGGCTGTACGTACTCCTCTCATCACTGAAAAAGAATTTGAGAACGAAAAGAAAGTTGTCCTTTCTGAGATAGAAGGTGATCTTGCAAATCCTTCTTATGTCCTTCATTACTATTCAAATCTTCTGTTGTTCCCTGAAGATCCCTGCAAGACAGATCCAAGCGGAAGCTACGATGTTGTCCGCAACGCAACTGTTGCTCAGATGCGCAACATGCAGAGGGATTTCTACATTCCATGCAATGCCGCTATTTTTGTTGGTGGTGATGTTGATCCTGATGAGACCTTTGCGTTGGTAAAGAAAATCTACGGAACATGGAAGAATGGAAGCAATGCAGTGTCCCAGCGTGTAGTCTCTGCAAGTGGCAGCAGACCTTCTGTAAATCCTTTGTCTGAGACAAAATTCATCGTAATGCCTTTTGATAAACTTTCAAAGGATCTGGCGGAAATCGATGTCAGATGGCGTGGTCCTGATCTTGATTATGACTATGAAAACTCCGTTTATTCCGCATATCTTCAGTTTGTTATGCGTGATCCCGACAGCGCTTTGAAGACAAGGCTTGCTGCCAACGGTGAATACAAGATTCCTGATCAGACCTATGTTGGCTGTTATACAAACCTTGGAAGAAAAAATTCAATTATGGGCGCATATGCTCTTGTTACGGATCCTGAGACGGACCTTATATCAAGGACTAAAAAAATCGCCGCCGAGATCCAGAATGAAATATATCCTTCCATTGCGGCTGATAAGAAACAGTTTGCCGGTGGTGTAAAACGAAGATATAAAAACAGCATTGAGGATACAATCATTCAAAGTTCTGAAACGGCGGAAAACCTAGTTACCCTTGCAAGAAGCTGCTGGATAGACGGTGATATTGAATATTTCCTGGAGAATAAAAAGTCGCCTGCCATCAAGCAGAAGAAGGTGCAGGAATTTGTTGATGATTACATTGTGTCAAAGAATGCCCTTGTTACAGTTCTTGTGAATCCTGAAGTCTATGCAAGGATCAAGTCTCAGTTTGCTTCTGCAGGTTTCTATGAAGTAAAGAATGATGAGCCCCGTTGGTGGAAAAAAAATCAGTTCAAGGTTGATGTTTCTGCGTTTCCAAAGACAAGCGACTTTGTCATGGACAAGGAAGTCTATGTTCCTGAGTTGAAAATAAATAGTGACAGGACTGTGAACAATTCCAGAAATGTGGATGTCGTTCAGCTTGATAATGGAATAAAGGTCTATGTGCAGCATACAAGCTCAAAGATGAATGCCATTGCCATAGGCTGTATGGGTGGATATGAGAAGTACGCTCCTGAATATTCAGGTCTCGAAGGTTGTCTCTTTGATGTCATGGCAAGTTCTTCCGCCGCCTATCCAATGGAAAAGCGCAATCAGATGCAATACCTTACTGGAGTTTCCATTGATAAATACAATCGTTCTTTGGGAACTGTACTCTATATGTATGGAATGGAAAAATATTTTGACGGAATGATGCCTGCCTTCATAGATGGATTCATCAATCCTGTTTTTGCGGATAATGTGGTGCAGAATATCAATGATGGAAACAAACAGAGGGTACAGAAAATCCTTAATGATCCTGCCTCATTGCTTGCCTGGACCGTAAATAAAGATGTCTACAAAAACCATCCTTATCAGACTACAGGCGGAGTCAATCCAGATTCCATAGATAATATTACTGTCGAGAAAATGCAGGAAGTTCATAAAGATATCATCGCTGGCGGAAACTTCTTTATCGCTGCCACAGGAACTTTCAATACCAACAAGCTTAAAAAAAAGCTGAACAAGACCATCGGAAAGCTTGTCTTTGATCCAGCACGTAAATACGAGATGAAGAAAATTCCGCCTCTGAAGATAGAGAAGAAGGCTCCTGTGGTAATATCACATCAGAATGCTTTGGGAGCCGCATACTGTGCCCGCGTTTTTGCAAGCCCTGATATATACAATCCTGATGCTGTGCCTGCGGTTCTTGCCGGCAGTATTTTTACGGACATCATGCATAATGTTGTCAGGGAGCATCATGGCGTATGTTATGGTCCTCATTCCAACGTGATTACAAGCAAGGCTCCTATGAGCGAGGATTATCTCTTCAAGGTCACAGGCTACGGAAAAATAGGTCTTGCCATGAGGGAAGCACAGTCATACATGTCAAAGGGTTTCATTGTTGAAAAAAGCAATGATGATGGCACTTACGAAGTTTCTCCGATAGCTGACTGCATTGAAAGCTACAAGAGCAGGTGGCTGAATGCGACTTACAGTGCATCAAAGACCACTTCAGGGCAGATGTCCCGTATAATGTCAAATATCATGTACTACGATGACATAGACTATGACCTTAAAGAAGTGGAGCAACTGAAAGCCCTTACGGCAGATGATGTAGTCCGCGTGTTCAACAAATACTGGCTTGAAGGCAACGCCACATGGTATGCGATTACTTTCCCGGGAAATGAAAAGAACCTTGTTTTCTAGATTTCCTGTTTACAGCTAAGAGGTTTCTGAAAGGCCATTGGCATTTCTTTAGCAGTCCCTGGTCTTTCAGCTGTGATACTATTTCATCAGTGTCGCTGTGTTCATAGAAATTCATTCCGTGGACAGCGGCACTTTTTTTATTCAGCAGGTTTGCGCTTTGGAATGTGACCTCGTCAGTAGTCCATCGCCTTGCATTCCCTTCCACAAGTTTCAGCACAAGTTCTGCATCCCGTGCGAAAGGTGCCGGTCTTGCGTTTTTGCATACATCACATCCCTGGCATGCCGCTTCTTCTCCTCCTAGAGCATCCAGCAGTACCTGCCGTCTGCATGTCCTGCTTTCCGCGAATTCCTTAAGGACACGTTCACGGCTACCTTTAGGAAAGTCTTCTGCGTTCTTGCTGTCCTTATGGCTCCATAAAAGTATGGCGTTGGCAATGCTTCCGTCACGACCGCCTCGGCCTGCTTCCTGTATGTAAGCTTCTGCAGTGGGACTTGGTTCCAGATGGATTACCGTATGTATGTCCTTCTTGTCTACGCCCATTCCAAATGCGCAGGTGCAGCATAGGATCGCATCGGTGCGTGGATAGAACCATTTTTCTACTTTGTCTTTTTCTTCTCTTTCAAGACCTGCATGGTAGAATTTTACCCTGTCGGCTCCATAGTATGCCGCCAGTTCCCGTGCCATGTCCTCGGATTTTCCTCGCGTGCCGCAAAAAACAATCAGCGGTTTTGGACGTTCCAGAGCCAGCAGAAAAGCTGTCCGTTTCTTTGCATAGGTATTGATTACCTCGTAATGGATGTTTGGCCTGTCGCTGTCGCTGCGAACTATATGTGACTGTCCTCCAAAAAGAACTTCTGAAACCCTTTCGAGAACCTGTGGAGACGCTGTTGCCGTAAATGCCGTGACTGCAGGTGCGTTGATCTTTTCGATTACCTTTCCAAGTCCAAGGTATGCAGGTCTGAATGTATCACCCCATTCACTGACGCAGTGTGCCTCATCAATGGCAATGTGGGCGATGTTGCATTTAGCAAGACGGTCAACAAGATTATCGCTTTGCAGTACCTCTGGATTGGCAAGGATAATTTTTGCTCCTTCTTTTATCTGTCTGAAATTGTCTTCCCTCATCTCGGGAGTCTGGCCTCCGCAGAAGACGACGCTTTTTATTCCGCCTTCATCCATACGGCGTTTCTGGTCTGACATCAGTGCAAGAAGAGGATACAGGACCATGGTTGCTCCTTCGAGAAGAAGTGAAGGTGTAAGAAAGCAAAGGGACTTTCCCGCACCTGTAGGAAGAAGAACTATCTGCCGTCCTTTATAGATGTTTGTGTCATCAAGTTCTGAAGGGTCCACTTCTTTTTGTTCCGCCGGAATCTGTGCGTCCATGATGTTGGCGATGACTATGCGCTGCCATGGATATAGATAGGTGATTCCAAAGGCTTTTTGCGCAGCCATAAGGGCAGGATCATCGATCTGGATGTTGTCGCTGCTTGCCTTGTGTGCAGCCATGATTGTCTCATTGTTTTCCATGAATACCTCCGTTGTTTTAATGAATGAAAAAAAATAAAAATTGTCATATTTCAAAGTGTGGTCTATAATTTTTTTATGTCAGAAAAAAAACAGGATGCATTTATAAAACAATCACATGTCTTGAATGAAATATTTACAGATCCTGAACAGCTGAAGCTGAGACCTAAGTTCCACCTTGCTTCACCTTGCGGCTGGATAAATGACCCAAACGGTTTTTCTTTTTTTCATGACAAGGTACATCTTTTCTTTCAATACCATCCATACAGCAACAAGTGGGGGCCGATGCACTGGGGACATGCGGTAAGCGAAGATCTTCTTCATTGGGATTTCAGACCTCCTATAATGGCGCCTGATACGGAAGCCGATATGGATGGTTGTTTCAGCGGAACGGCCATTGATGACAACGGACTTCATCTCATCGTCTATACCGGTGTAATAAAGGACAATACAGTTCAGAACCAATGCCTGGCATACGGCAACGGACTGAGGTATAAAAAAGATCCGTCCAATCCTGTCATAACTGCGGCAAACATTCCTTTCGAGATTGACCGTGCCCATTTCCGTGATCCAAAAATATGGAAGGAAGATGGAGTATACTATGTGGCCGCGGTTGTCAAAACCCAGGATAAAAGTGGGGCGCTTCTGCTCTTTAAATCAGTAGATCTTTCTGACTGGGAATTTGTTTCTATCATTGACCGCAGCGACTGCAAACTTGGCATGATGTGGGAATGTCCTGACATTTTCTCTTTGGACGGAACCGACGTGATCATTTTGTCTCCCCAGGAGATGAAAGAAAATCTTGAGGAAGGATGGCATGACGGAAACAACAGCGTCTACATGACAGGAAGTCTTCCTCGTGATACATGGAAATTCCAGCGCCAGAATGTCTGCCAGATCGATTACGGAATTGATTTCTATGCACCTCAGACTGCCTTGCTTCCTGATGGTCGGCGTGTGATGGTGGCATGGATGCACAGCTGGGAGAATTTCAGTACACCTGATGACTACCTTTGGACAGGCATGATGACGTTGCCCCGCCAGCTTGAGATACGGAACGGGGTGATGTATCAGAAACCTGTGAAGGAGATAGAAGGGCTCAGGGCAAGCAAGGCCAGCGGCAGTCTTGTACTTGAGACTGGGGCATGGAAGGGTGCTGAAGGTGTAAAGGGCAGGCATTTTGACCTTGAGGTCAAGCTGGCGGGGGTAAGCAAGGCCTGCGGTCGTTTTTTCATACGCTTTGCCTGCGACAAGACCCATGGAACGGAAATAGGTGTTGATTTTGAAAACCAGGAGATATGGTTCAACAGAAGTCAAAGCGGAACAAGGATTGACTGCGGATGCTTCCGTAAATTCCGCTTTGAGATGCCACAGGACGGTGTGATGAATCTGCGTCTCATATGCGACATAAACAGCGCGGAACTTTTTGCCTGTGATGGTCGTTACGTCTTTACCAACGTCTTCTATACTCCTATCGAAGCCAATGAGATTGCATTTGCTTCTACTCCTTCCATTTCCATGGAATATGATTTCCATACGCTCAAATAGATTTTTTCTCCTAAGGCCTGTATAATGGTTTTATGGCTAAGAAATTGTATACAGCGGCATTGATTGGATGTGGACGCATCGGTTATTCACTTGGGCTCGACAAGAAACGAGAGCAGCCTGCAAGCCATACCATGGCACTCAACGGCAATTCAAGAATCCGTCTGGTTGCCGGTTGTGACACAGACCAGACAAGACTCATACACTGGCAGGAGGCAAACAAAAAAGCCCTTGTCTATTCCGACAGTGCGACTCTTTATTCAAGACAGAAAACCGACATTGTCACCATCGCTGTAAACGAAAATGCCCATATGCGTGAGGCCATTGATGCCATCCGCTCCAAGCCACGTCTTATAATCCTTGAAAAGCCTGTGGCACTCAATCTCAAGGAAGCCATGAGGATCAAGGATGAAGCCGAAGAATACGGTGTTGATATCCTGATTAACCACGAGCGACGATTTGCCGAGGACTTCATAGCGGCCAAGGAATACATGTCAAAGATCGGGGAGATTCAGTCTATTAAGGCGGAACTTTGCTCAAGTCTTTGTGTCTATAATCCACTTGAGGAGAGGACGGGAGCCTACAGTCTTATCCACGACGGAACACATCTTGTGGATGCCGTGCTTTTCTTTCTTGAGGATGAAGGGAAACCTTCCGACGTCAAGGATGTTCCGCTTAAAAAAAATCCAAGGGGCTTGCTGGATAAAGCCGACAGCATCGGTGAGGAAGTCCGCACTGAAATAAGGACAGTGAGTACACTTCTGAATAATCCTGTCATGACTGGTGTTTTCCGTGATGAGAAAAACAACGTGCGTCAGATGAGCGCCCATTATTCCACTGAAAAATGTCCTGATGTCACAATCACCATAAGCGGAAGATCCAGGTTCTTTGGCTTTGAGATCTGCATCACAGGTACTGAAGGCAGAATCTGTATAGGCAACGGGTACCTTAAGTTCTATAAAAGGGAAAAATCAAGCCTTTATTCAGGTTTCTATTCACTTAAATCCGACAAGAATGCACACGGAATCAAAAGGACACTCTATTTTGCCAACATGGTCCAGAACGCAGTGGACTATCTGGACGGAAAAAAGCCGTTGCGTTCCACATTGCAGACCGGAATCAACGCCCTTGCGGTTCTTGAGGAAATCAAGGAAAAACTTCGTTCCTGCTGAATTTGCCTAAAGTTGACCACATTCCCTTCTTTATATACAATATACTCATATATAAAATAGACTGGAGTTTCATTTAAAATGAAAAAAATTATAACTGCAGCCTTGTGCTTTGCGTTTGCAACTGTTCTTTCCTTTTCCCAGGGAATTACCACAGCAAATGACTTTTTCAAGACAATTAGTGACAGATATTCGGAAATAAAGGACTATGAAGCTGATGTTACAATCACTGTGGCAAAGTCAGAAATGACTGGTAGAATCAGCTACAAGCGTCCTGAAATGCTTCGCATAGATTTTTCAGATCCAGCAGAGCAGGTTGTTCTTTTCAACGGAACAGACCTTACTATCTATCTTCCAGGTTCTTCTGCCATCCTTGAACAGAACGTATCTGGTGCAGACGCCAATGCAAATGCTGCTACAGCTGAAGGCCTTTCACTTATGCGCCGCTACTACACGGTCGCATATGAATCAGGACAGTCTGCTGTTCCACTTGATGAAGGCAGCGATGAGATGGTTGTAAATCTTATTCTTCAGCGTCGATCGGCTACTGAATCATTCCGTGAGATAAAGCTTTCGATTGATCCTTCTTCAAAGCTTATCCGTCGCGTCCATGCTACAACAGCACAGGATGAGACATACAGATTTGACATCTACAACTATAAGTTGAATTCAAATATCAGTGACCAGCGTTTCATTTACGATCCGCCATCATCTGCCAACAACTACAACAACTTCCTTCTTTCGGAGTAATATATGGAAAGCTACGGCGAACTTCTGCGCAAGACACGCGAAGAGAAAAATGTTTCCCTCGAAGAAATCGAACGCGCAACTGCTATAACAAAGAACTACATTCTTGCCCTGGAAGAAGAACGTTCTGATGATTTTCCTGGTGAATCATACTTCACAGGATTCCTTACAAACTACTGTGAGTTCCTTGGACTTAATGCGGATGAGGCTCTTCGTCTTTATCATGCAAAGAAAATTCAGGAAGCTCCTGTGCCAATCGAACTTACGATCAAGCGCAAACCTAAATTCCTTGTTCCTGCAATCATTGCCGGTTCTGCGGCTATCTTTATTGGTGTTGGACTTTATCTATATTTCAGCGTGTTCAATGTTCCTGAAAAGCTTGCTGTAAAAGCACAGCAGACGACTGAGAAGGAAAAGATCCATCAGTACCAGTTTACAGGCAAGTCTGAAACAAAGAGATTCTACAAGGGAGACCAGATTCTCTTCCCTACAAAGCAGGGTAATGGAAACATTGTGATCACAGTCGGTGAGACAAAGGGAAATCTTTCTCTTCTTATGCCAAGCGGAACACAGATCGTCGAGTTGAGTGAAGAACGTGACCTTGATGTTGATGGCGACGGATTTGCTGATGTAATCGTTTACCTCAGCGATGTTTCGACAGACGAATCAAGTCATGGTGCTGAAATCAGGCTTATCGAAAAGAAGACTGAAAATTCACTTGTTGAAATCAACAATGAAGAAGAGACTGGAACAGAGCTTGCGGAAATTCCTTCTGCTGCCAGCGTAAAGAACAATTCAAAACGCATAGTAATCCACGAAGATACACGTGCCTATCCATTCACAACAAACGTCACATTCCGTGGTTCATGTCTTTTCCGTTACAAGAGCGACAGAAATACTTATGTTGAGGATTACTTTAAGAACGGTGACCAGGTTGCCGTGAACTCAAACAACGGTACACGTCTTTGGATGAGCAACAACAATGCCCTCAAGATCCGCGTTCTTGCTGGACTTTCGACATATGACCTTGAAGTTGGTCGTGCAGGTGAAGTAAAGGCCGAGGACATCAAGTGGGTCCGTGACAGCGACGGCAAATACAGACTTGTTCTTATTGAGCTTGAGTAGACTGTAACTTTAATAAAGCATAACATGAATGGGCGCTGAAAAGTGCCCGTTTTTTTTGGAGAAAATTATGGCAAAGGCAAAAACTTTTTTTCTTGATCAGCACGGATGTGCAAAGAACCAGGTTGATGGTGAAATCATCATGTCTCGTTTGACTGCCCTCGGTTATGTCCAGGTGATGAATGCCGATGACGCGGATTTGATCATCGTTAATTCCTGTGGATTCATAGAGAGCGCAAAGAAAGAAAGCCTTGACTCTTTACTTGATGCCCGCAGTGCATATCCAGAAAAGAAAATCATTCTTGCTGGCTGTCTTGCTGAACGCTATGCGGAAGTTTTTGAGAAGGATCTTCCAGAGGCAGACGGAATCGTTGGAAACGGCGACCTTTCCTTGCTTGATAAAGCTGTGAAGGATGTTTTCTCCAAATCAAAAAAGCGTCCTGTGTTTAAAGGAGAACAGAAAGGTGTGTTCTGTGGTGAGCGGACAGATTTGCTTTCATACAAGGGAAGCGCTTTCGTAAAGATCACGGAAGGCTGTGATAACTGCTGTTCATTCTGTGCTATTCCTCTTATCCGTGGCAGGCTTCGTTCTCGTCCTGTTGATGACATCATTGCTGAGATCAAGGCTCTCTTGAAGAAAGGTATCTTTGAAATCAATCTCATTGGACAGGATCTTGCGGCATACGGTTGTGGAAAGGAAGATGCGGGAATGTTTGGAAAAAAGGACTGGCATTCCGTTCTTTACAGCGAACTTGAAAAGCCTATCATAGAGGAAAAGAGCTTTGTTGAAGAACACGGCAATTCTCCTTTGTTCAAACTTGTTGAAAAAATTTCAAAGATCAAAGGTAAGTTCTGGGTAAGGCTTCTTTACATTCATCCTGATCATTTTAATACTGATGTTCTTGAACTAATTAAAAAAGATGAAAGAATTCTTCCTTACTTTGACATTCCTTTCCAGAGCGGTGATGACGAGATCATTCATGCCATGAACAGAAAGGGTAGTTTCAAAAGCTATTCAAAGCTTGTAAAGACAATCAGAAAAGAACTTCCTGAAAGCTGTATCCGCACAACATTCCTTACTGGTTTTCCAGGGGAAAAGGAAGAGAATGCGGAGAACACAAAGAAATTCCTTGAGGCAATAAAGAGCGATTGGTCAGGTTGTTTCGACTACAGCAAGGAAGATGATACTCCAGCCTACAGGATGAAAGGACAGGTGGCCCATAGGACTGCTGTTGCCCGTGCAAACGCACTTACAGAAATGCAGCATGAGATTACACAGGGCTTGCTGAAAAAGCGCGTAGGCAAAGTATACGATGTTCTTGTAGAAGAAATCGTACAGAATCTTGAAGGAACTGACGAAGGCCTTGCAATCGGTCGTGCCTGGTTTGAAGCTCCTGAAGTAGATGGCAATTTTGTTATCCGCTATGACCTTGATGACAAGAAAGCTGTGAAGGCTATAGTTCCTGGTGACGTGGTAAAAGTAAAAGCCGTCGCATCAAGCGAAGTTGACATCGACGGCTATTATGTAGGGTAATGGATTGCTTCGTCGCCTATTAGTCAAGGCAGCTTACATCAAGCTGGTCAAAACCTGCGATCATTTCCTTTGCGTAGGCGATGATTGCGTCCTTGTCCTTCTGTGTCTTTCCTTCAACGTTGAGAGGCATTACAGGATCGTGGAGCGAAAGCCTTAGGAGCATCCAGCCTTCTGCATTTGCATCGTGGAAGGAAATACGGATGCCTTCAAAACTTTCTGGCATGTCGAATTTCTTTTCTTCAGCACGCTTCTTGAATGTTTCAAGAACATTCTTTCCGTATGCCTTGAAATCTTCAGCCTTGATCTTGAATCTGTATTCTCCTTCAACACCGGCTGCAGGAAGATCTCCTATAAGGTCTTCAATCTTCTTGTTTTCTTTCTTAGCCTTTGCAAGGGCCACGATGAGCTTTACTGCAAGGAACGAACCGTCATCAAGGTAGTAATTGTCCTTGAGTGCACCGTGTCCTGATGTTTCCATTGCAAGTGGTGAAACTTCTCCCTTTGAATTAAGTTCAATGCACTTGTTGATTACGTTCTTGTATCCGCGCATGTAGCGAAGATGCTTAAGACCAAGTTTCTTTTCAAGGAAGTATGTAAGACGGTCGCTTGTAACGCTGTCTGTGATGATTGTGCTTCCTGGGAAAGATGGTGCAAGGATAGCAGAGAAGAGGGCGATGATGCTGTCGCGGTTAACTTCTGTTCCGTCGCTGAATACTGCACTCATGCGGTCAACGTCTGTATCAAAGATGAGACCAAGGTCTGCCTTGCTGCTTGTTGTTGCGTTCTGAATTGCCTTCATTGCATCCTTGTTCTCTGGGTTTGGAATGTGGTTAGGGAACATTCCGTCCGGTTCAAGGAAAGCGCTGCCTGTTGTGTCTGCTCCGAGTGGCTGGAGAATCTTGTCTACGAAGAATCCGCCGTCTCCGTTTCCTGCATCAACTACGATATGGAGTCCTGCAAGAGGTTTGTCATTTTCGCCGGCACCCAGTTCCTTTGCGATTGTATTCTTAAGGTGTGCTGCGTAGGTTTCAAGGAGAGTGAAAGAACCTGCAAAGTCTGCCGCACCGCTTTCTGTCTTTTCCTGAGCGATGGCAAGCACGTCTGTAATGTCGTCGTGTTCAAGACCACCGTTTACATCAAAGAACTTGATTCCGTTTCTGTTGAATGGAAGATGGCTTGCTGTAAGCATTGCAGAACCGTCATACTTTGTCTGGTCAAAAACTGTAGACATGAACATGGCTGGTGTTGTTGCAAGACCGCAGTCAAAAACCTTTGCCCCCGTAGATGCCATACCTGCTGCTGTTGCCTTAAGGAGTGCCGGACCTGTAACACGGGCATCACGACCGATACCAATCTTAAGGTCTGTGATATTCTTTCCGCATTTCTTAGAAAGCCAGATGGCAAATGCCTGACCGATTCTGTTGCATGCGTTTTCTGTAAGATTTACATGTTCGTCTGCAACGCCTTCAAGGGCAATTCCGCGAACATCGCTTCCGTTCTGAAGCTTCATAAGGTTCTGTTCCATAAAAATCTCCATAAATTTATGTCATTATTATAATATTTTTTCTATTTATTTGCATTATCAAAAATCAAACTGTAAGCACTTGAGCCAGGCGCTGGCAACTGGTCTAAAGGTGGCAGCTGGTCTCTACGGAACCATCTTGCTTCCGCGATTTCGTCTTCCTGGATTTTAAGTTCTCCACCTGCATAGTCTGCGGTAAATTCAAGCATCAGCTGGTCAGGGAATGGCCATGCACGACTTCCCACATATTTGATGTTCTTTACTTCGAGATTTGTCTCTTCCTTTACTTCGCGGACAACGCATTCCTCAAGGGTTTCTCCCTGTTCAACAAAGCCTGAAATGCAGGCGAACTTGTTGTAGGTACCGCGGTTGCTCCGGGCAAGCAATATTTCATCGCCACGGGAAATCAATGTGATTGTGGCAGGTTCTATGCGAGGAAAGAATTTTATGTTGCAGTGAGGGCAGAAAAGGGCGCTTTCTGTTTTGTCGTCTTCAAGCTTTGTTCCGCATGTTGGACAGAACCTGTACATCTGGCGCTGGGACAAAAGGCTTCGTGCTCTTGCCGCGATGAATGTAAGGTCCGGCTTGTCCCAGAAAAATTTACGGATGGGACATAGGCTGAACCCGGATGGAACTTCAGCATCATTTTTAAGAAGTAGGGCGCTGTAGCTGTATAGGTTTTCGCTGTACCAATCTATGGCCAGTTCTGAGTTCACAAAAGAACCCATGTAAGTTGCCGTTGGAAGTTTTCCCTCTGAATCAACAAGAAGTTCCGTTCCTCTTGTCACGATGTTGTTCTCATAAGTGAATGTATTTGGTTTTGAAATTATTGGCATGTATTCATTATATTTGAATTGATTTTATTTTGATATAGAGACTGTGTTTAATTTTTGGTTTTAATTGACAAGTGAAATTTTCTGCGCCAAAATTATTATATAACTTGTTGCTATATATGGAGGTTTTTTATGGCAAAGTCAAAGGACTATTTTGGACTACCTTGGATTGTAAGTGTCATTCTTGCAATCATCCCATTTACTTCTGCAGTATGCGGAATTCTTACAAGATTTTCTGAAGGAAAGATCATCGCTGGTCTTATCCGTCTTCTCGTAGGCTGGAACCTTTGGTGGATTCTTGATCTTCTTTGCATGATTTTCAAAGGAAGCATTTTCCGCCTCTTGAACTGCTAGTTCTACCATCGTCATTGCGAGCCGGAAGGGCGAAGCAATCTATATGCCAGTAAAGCAAGGTGTGTGTGGATCGCCACGTCGTAGGACTCCTCGCTATGACGATAAATAAAAAAAAGACGCTTCATTTGAAGCGTCTTTTTTTTACAATAACCAACTCTTGCGAGTTGGTGCGGGCAATTTAGCCAACAATAGGCTTCATTGCAGTCATTGGACCATTCTCTGTCGAGAATGGTCACGAGTTTTATTCAGCCGCAGTCCGCGTCTGTTTTTGCTTTGCAAAAAACATAAAACTCTCAGGACATACAAATTAGAGTACTGGCTTCATTGCTGTCATGTATGCGCGGAGCTTGCGTCCTACAACCTCGATTGGGTGGTTGCGGATTTCTGCGTTTGCGTTAACGAGTTCTGCGTTGTTTACGCTGTTGTCCTTAACGTTGAGGCCCTTACCGATAACTTCTGTTGTTACCTTTGGCATAAGATCCTTTGCCATCATTGGAGCTGCAACGCGAGCAAAGAGGTAGCATCCGTATTCAGCTGTATCAGAAATAACCTTGTTCATTTCATAGAGGCGCTTGCGGTCAATGAGGTTTGCGATAAGTGGAACTTCGTGCAATGATTCGTAGTATGCAGATTCTTCCTTGATACCAGCGTCAACCATTGTTTCGAATGCAAGTTCACAACCAGCCTTAACCATAGCAACCATGATGATACCCTTGTCAAAGTATTCCTGTTCGCTGATTTCGTCTGCCGATTCTTCCATTGTTTCGAAAGCAAGCTTACCTGTTTCTTCGCGCCATGCGAGGAGGTTGGCATCCTTGTTTGCCCAGTCCTTCATCATTGTGCTAGAGAATTCGCCAGAGATGATGTCATCCATGTGCTTCTGGTAAAGTGGAGCGAGGAGAGCCTTGATTTCCTTAGAAAGCTGGTTAGCCTTGAGCTTTGCAGGGTTTGAAAGGCGATCCATCATACCTGTGATACCACCCCACTTGAGGGCTTCTGTGATTACGTTCCAGCCGTGCATAAGGAACTTTGTAACCCATTTTGGATCCATTCCGTCTGCAACCATCTTGTCGTAGCAAACGATTGTACCAGCCTGGAGCATACCGCAGAGGATTGTCTGTTCACCCATAAGGTCAGACTTAACTTCTGCAAC
>JAGHUO010000085.1 GCA_018064785.1 Candidatus Treponema equi | reverse complement strand
AAGACAACCCAAGGGGGTGTAGCTCACCTGGCTAGAGCGCTAGCATGGCATGCTAGAGGTAACGGGTTCAAGTCCCGTCATCTCCATAGTTAATCAGAGGTTTTGCTTAGAAGTGCAGAACCTCTTTTTGTTTTTAAAGGCAAACAATAGAAATCAGGAACTTGAACCCGTTAGCCGGCGGAGGCATTTGCGTTAGTAGCAATCTAAAGACTACTTAACCTCCGCCGCACCAACAGAAAATCTGTTGGTGTATAAGCCGGTGTAAAAATCCGACCTACTGGAGGATGAGGCGACAGGAGGTCGCCGGAAGTGAACGAAGACGCCCGAAAGGAGGAGCCATGGAGGGCGACGACTGGAGGGACGGTTCAAGTCCCGTCATCTCCATAGTTAATCAGAGGTCTTACAAAAAACTGTAAGACCTTTTTGCTTTTTAAAAGTACACAAAAGAAATCAGGGACTTGAACCCGTTAGCCGGCGAAAGCTTTGCTTTGATAGCAATCTTTAAATCCCAAAGCTTTCCAAGACAGACCCTATTGACGCACAGAAATATTTTCGCTATCTTTCGGTTATTCTTTGCTAACTTATATTAGCTTTGTTTAATACCAATTTCATTTTTCAGGAGTTAATAATGAAAAAAATTACAGCTGCTGCTTTGACAGCCTTCGTGTTAATTGGATCAGCTTTTGCTGAATCTTCAGTATCTTTCTCGAATAAAGTATATGAGGAAGACTACTTCTATGCCTCCAACGACGGGGAAACAGAAAAGGATTTTCCAACACTAAAGGACAAAATGAGTGTTGAATACACTTCTGAACATGTTGATGCTGCAATCACTGTAATTGCAGGAATCGATGATTTTAACGACAGACATTTTGGAATCGACGGATACATTGACGACTGGTATCTCGAATGGCGCCTTTTTCAGCCTGTAACAATCGGTCTTCATGACAACATCTATTCAGATGGTTCTGCCCTTCCTATTTATGATGACAATCTTGAAAACGGAAACATTGGATCCGACGGATTTACAGTAGTCTATCGCCCAGCTGTGTTTGACAACAGCCTGCGCCTTGCGGCAACACTTCCGTTCAATTTCATAAAGGATGATGAAGGATTTGGTGCTGATCCAAACTGGATTAAATCAAAGGATGATGACGACGACGACAAATACCTTGATCTTGGTCTTGGCGCCATCTATACAAACGAAATCTTTCAGGCTGGACTTGCAATAAAGAATGTCGCCTCAAATGATGAAAGACTTATCGGTGCAACAGTTTCTTTCCCTGACCTTTTTGGTGCAGTTGAAGGCCTTACCATCGGCGGTGGATACACAAACGCTAAGGGAAAAGATGCCGGATTTGACGACCTTATTTCTGTCCTTGGAAATGACTTTGGTGTAACAGGCGAAAACCTCATCAATGCAAACCTTTCCTATGAAAAGAATGCCTTCTCCATCGTTGCGGAAGCCCTCTACAATGTAAAAGATGACGAAAGCGACTATGACTTCTATACAGCCTGCAACGTAAGCTTTGCCACAAGCGACCAGCTTACTCTCACAGTCGGCGGAAAAGTTCTTTCTGACTTGAACTCCGACACAAAGGACATGAATAAAAACATCTTTAGTGCCCTTGTTGGTGCAGAATACACAATTGACGATCACAACCAGATCGGTATCGAATTTGATATATTCTCATGTGACAAAACAAAAGCATTTGCCGTTCCGGTTTTCTGGAAATGGACGATGTAACAATCAGAACTTCTTAAACTCTGACCAGCGAATGTAAGCCTCCTTTCATTTGCTGGTCTTTTTTATTCTAAGGAATTCCTATATACTTTTCTCATTATGTTAAAGACTATCAAACCGGAATTACTCACTGACAATGCATTCAAAATGATTGGAAAAGACTGGATGCTCATCACCGCATGCACAAAGAAATACGATGATGAAGGAAAAATCATCACAGGTCGTCCAAATACAATGACAGCAAGCTGGGGTGGCATCGGTGTTCTATGGAACAAGAACGTTGCGACAATCTACCTCCGCCCAACACGCTATACAAAGGAAATCATTGATTCTACAGACAGCTTCTCCCTCAGTGTCCTTCCACAGAAATACAAGACCGCATTGGATTACTGCGGATCCCATTCAGGACGCGACGAGGACAAGTTCCAGAAGACAAAGCTTGAAGTCGACTACATGAACGGAACTCCTTGGATCAAGCAGGCAAGAATCGTTCTTTTCTGCGACAAGCTCTATGCTCAGGAATTTGATCCAAACTGTTTTGCAGATGAAAAGATATGCAAGCAGAACTACAGAAAGGATGATTTCCACACAATGTACATTGGAGAAATCACAAAGGTCATGGTCGAAACCCGTGACATGAAATAAAGAGAGAGATCAGTAAACAGGCTGCGAGTTTTATCACCCCATAAAAAAACGAGGTGTATCAATGGAATTGGCCGACAAAAAAATCTGGAAAAAAACATCCGCCATAGGACTTGGCTTTACCTGCCTGTGTCTGATCGTATGCATAATCCAGTTCTATTCAGATCCAGCCGCTGATCCTTTTCAGAAGGGAGTTCGCATCGCCATAAACTTCATGGCGGTGAACTTTTTTTTCTTCCTGTTCTTCAACCCGCTGGCCTTCAGAATCTACGCCATAATGTTCTACCTGTATGGATGCGGAAACTTCCTTGATGACGGCAACATCCTTGGTGCCATCTGCATAGCCCTGACATTTATATTTTTAAGTTCCTCGGGATTTTTCAGAAAGCGCAAATGTCTTAGGATCATGGCTCTCCTGGTTCCGCCTGTATGCTGCATTGTAGTCCAGTGCTTCCACAACAGCCTCATGACATTCCTTCTGTCTGTGTTCAACATTCTTGGCGCAGGATTCATTTTCTACCTTGCATGGCTGCTTATAATTCCAAAAATACGCAAGGCATCTTCGATAAAAATGGAAAAGAAGATCAGTGCGGCAAAATATTCGGCAAGAGACATAGAATTTCTGGAAAGGGTTCTTGATGGCGAAAAATACAGCAAGATCGCCCAGCTTTACGGCGTGTCGGAAAGCACCGTGAAAGCCCAGATGATAGACCTTTACCACCACCTGGGTCTGAGCAGCCGTGCTGAATTCCTTACGGTCTGCAGCGGATGCACCTTTGTCCTGTCCGAAGAGGACATTGATCCTAACGCTGGACAGAGCCTGTCTTGATCTTCTTCTGGGTCTCTTCACCACAAAGGACCCTTACGATTTCCATGGCGAACTGTTCGGCACATCCAGGACCACGGCCAGTGACCAATGTTCCCTCTGAAACAAAAGGAACGTCGGCAACGTGGCTTGATGCCTTTTCACCGGCTTCGCCTTCCATGCCCGGATAGCACGTCCATTTTCTTCCATCAAGCACCTTTGTCTTTGAAAGAACTACGGCAGGTGCGGCGCAGATGGCACACACCAGCTTCTTTTCATCATACATGCTGTTGATTATGGCCAATGCCTGGGCGCAGTTGCCTATGTTTGTCGATCCTGGCATTCCGCCTGGAACAACAACCGCATCAGGAAGTTCAGCACACGAAGAAACGTAGGTCTCAAGGGTCATGTCGGCGATCACAGGTATTCCATGGGAACCTTCGACTGTCCTTGAAGATGTTCCTGTAGCAACCGTAGTCACGTCGATTCCGGCTCTGCGAAGATAATCTATTGGCGTGATGGCCTCTATTTCCTCAAATCCATTTGCAAGAAAAACCAATGCTTTCATCTTTTCCTCCTGATGACGCAAATCGTTATGAATATTGAAATTATACTACCAAAACTATAAAATTGTATATTATGAAGTCGGTTCTTCTTATTGACGGTTCACCATTATTTCAGGATTTCTTAAGAGACAAGGTCGCTGCTGAACAGATTACCATTGAGTGCGCATCAGCAAGAGAATCATATTCAAAAATGATTTCCCTTCTTCCGGATCTTATCATCATTGAAATCGAAAAAAACCTTACGGAAGAACTCAAGATTCTCCTTGAAAAGAAAAGCACCGATCCAAATGCCAAGAGAATCCCTATCATCATGACAGGCCCTGTAATGGACCGCACAAAAGTCGCAAATCTTGTTGAATACGGTGTCGTTAAATATTTTACAAAGCCAATTAAATTCGATATTTTCTTTGAGTCGATCGGACGCATCCTCAAGACACCTCTTTCCATGGACACGACTCCATGTATCCTGGACATCCATCTCAACGGAAACATCATCTTCGTTGAACTTGCACAGGGACTCAACCGCGAGAAGCTGATGCTCCTCAAGTACAAGCTTGCGGAAATCATCAACAGATACAAGATAAACGTTCCAAAGGTAATCCTCATGCTCACGAACCTTGAGCTCACCTTTGTCGACGGCGCAAACCTTGAGCTTCTTTTGAACAACATCACATGCAGTGGCAGAATCGCAAACAACCATGTAAAGATTCTTTCCCTGGATGATTTCGTGACCCAGCTCGTAAAGGGACACATGGAATACAGAGGAATGGTCGTTTCCCAGAACCTTCAGTACGTAATGTCTTCCCTCATGAACGAAGATCCAGGCCGCGGTTCCGATTCAAAAGAATTCCTTTATGACAATATCCTTCATTCAGACAGACCTACAGATGATGTTGCCCTTGGATTCATTGATGACAGAAGCACAGGCGACAGCAACACAGGAACAATGATGAGGGTTGCCCTTGTAGATGATGATGTCGTAATCAGAAAGCTTCTTGAAAACACATTCACATCTGCCAGCGCAGAAACTTCACTCTTTGAAAACGCAACATCCTTCATGAGCGCCATCGGAAGTGGCCAGGTATTTGACATCGTCATCCTTGACCTCTACCTTCCTGACATGGACGGAATCAGCATCCTCAAGACACTCATGCAGAGAAACTACCAGACACCGATCCTCATCTACTCGAAGGCATCGTCAAAGGAAGTTGTCCTCAATGCCCTCTCATTGGGAGCAAAGAGCTACCTTGTAAAACCACAGAAGCCAGAGGTCATTCTACACAAGGCATTGGAAATTCTTCATTCTGTAAGATAACCATCAGGGAGAGAGATCATGGATATTCCGTCGCTTGAAGTTGGAAGCCGTTTCATCGCCAGTACCATGCATGAAGTCCGTACGCCTCTGCAGACAATCATAAGCACCCTTGAACTTCTTGAAGACACCACACTGACAAAGGAACAGACGGAATTCATACACCAGATAGAATTCAGCGCCAACGCCCTTCTTGGTCTTGCCAACGATGTCCTTGATTTTACAAAAATCTCTTCAAAGAACTTCAGCCTTGAAGTACAGCCCTTTGACGTGGTGGAACTTACGGAACGCGTCGTAGACCTCATCACAGTAGAAGCCTTCAACCGCGGAATCGAAGTACTTACCGACATCGACTACAACCTGCCTCAGACCGTCATGGGCGACCCGGTGCGAATCCAGCAGATCATCCTTAACCTGGTAAAGAACGCCGCCAAATTCACTGAGACAGGCTATATCTATGTCCGCGTTTCTGCAAAGGACAAATACATTTTGTTTGAGATCATCGACAGCGGTATCGGTGTTCCGGAAGACAAGAGGCAGCTTATCTTCACCGATTTCTATCAGGTCAACAGCACATCAACAAAGAAAAGCAACGGAACTGGTCTTGGTCTTTCCATTTCAAAAAATCTCGTTAAGGTCATGAATGGAAAAATAGGAATCCTTGAAAATCCTAACGGAGGTTCAAATTTCTGGTTCGCCCTTCCATTGGAAACCACAGAGGACATGAGGCACAGAAAGAAGATCCAGGTCCCTGCAGATACAAAGGTTCTTGTAGTAGACGATACATCTCTTTCACTTAAAGCCATGAAGTCGAAGCTGGAATTCTACGGAAT
>JAGHUO010000147.1 GCA_018064785.1 Candidatus Treponema equi | reverse complement strand
GGTGGCAATACCCGTTCCCATTCCGAACACGGAAGTCAAGCACCTCTGCGCCGATGATACTGCGTAAGCGGGAAAGTAGGTGGCTGCCGGCTTTTTTTTATTTAAACCGGTTATTTTGCCGTAAAGGGCAGGAAAGGCTATCCGCTTCCGCAGCCTTTCGTGACTGTCCGCGGCAGCGGACGAAAGCGGGAACGTAGGTCGAGCGGATGAGCCGGCCCAAGCAGGTGCGCCGGACCGGCCCGTGAGAGCCGGCTTTTTTTATTTAAATCCAGAAAGTCTACCTAAGCCCTGGAAAGCAACACCGGCGCTTTCGCAGCCTTTGGTGTATGTCCGCGGCAGTGGACAGAGCGGGATAGTAGGCAGGTCCGTAGCAGGTGCGCCGGACCGGCCCGCGAGAGCCGGCTTTTTTTTCAAAAAAAATGTATTTTTTTTAGTTTTCCTATTGACACTTTTTCTGTAATTCAATAATATATCAACACATTCGAGAAATCGAAATGCTCCTTTAGCTCAGTCGGTAGAGCAATGGACTGTTAATCCATGTGTCACTGGTTCAAGCCCAGTAAGGGGCGGAAAGCTTAGTAAGTTCTTACTAAGCTTTTTTTATTTTAAACACATCTGAAAAGCAAATTGTACTGGGCTTGAAGCCGAAGCCTGCGCCGAGCAGGTGCGAGGGGAGAGCAGGCATAGGCCGGCCCGGAGGGCAAGCCCAGTAAGGGGCGGAAACCTTCAGTAGAAATACTGAAGGTTTTTTAATTTTAAAAATATCTGAAATCCTAATATATAGTTGGGCTTGAAGCCGTAGTCAGTGCCCCTTTCTTTACACAGTGGCTTTGATTTACGGTATCATGCCGATTGACTACTAATTGATTAACCAATAAAATAGAACAATGTACGATCTAAAAGATTCTAAAGGTTTTGACACTGATGAAGAAGACTTTGACACTGTAATGGCTTCTGACATTACTTTTTCAGGAAACATCAGGTTTACTAAACCATTCATGATTAAAGGCAATATGAGCGGCACAATTGAAGCAACCAGTGATCTCCTCATTGATACAGATGCCGTTGTCAATGCAGATATATCAACAGACAGAGTTCTTGTACGCGGAAAAGTCACCGGCAACATAAACGGCCGTAAGCTTGTATATGTTACTTCTACAGGTTCCGTGAAGGGAGATATCACTTCTGCTCAGGTTGTGCTTGAGCCAGGTTCGGTATTTTCCGGAAAATGCTCTATGACAGAATAAAGTGGTTATTATGAAAAAAGCAAAGTTTATTATCAGTTCAGTTGCTGTTATGTTTGCAGCAGCACTTTCATTTGCTCAGGCTGGAAAACCTGACGCTCTTAAACTTTACCGTGAAGGTAATTACAAGGATGCTATTGCTATCTGTGAAGAAGAAATAACAGCAAATCCTTCAAACATGGATTCCCACGCAGTTCTTTGCTGGTCGCTCGTTGGAAACAAGCAGTACAATGAGGCTGAACAGCGCGCCACAGAAGCAAGAAAAATCAACCAGTATGATATCCGCCTTATGGAAGTCCTTGGTGAAGCTAAATATTATCTTGGTAAGAACAATGAGGCTCTTGCCATGTTCCAGCGTTATATTGCAAGCTCATCGGAATCAGCAGCAAGAATCGGTACTGCCTATTACTACATGGGTGAAATCTATATCCGCCTTGCCAAGTACGAACATGCCGACATAAGCTTCACAACAGCGGTACGTTTCGAACCAGCCCACAGCGCACATTGGTGGACAAGACTTGGTTATTCCCGCGAAATGAATGGTGATTGGCAGAATGCGATTGTCGCCTATGACAAGGCTCTTGCCCTTAACTCATCTCATTATGATGCCATTCGTGGTAAGAACAACTGCAAGGCACATCTACAGTAATCATACATGGCAAAAATCATCCATTTTGAAACTTTGGGCTGCAGACTTAATCAGGACGAAACTGAAGGTGCAGCCCGTTGTTTTTCCAACGCAGGCTTTCAGACAGATCTTGATTCCGTCTCATCAAAGACAGATATCTCGAACGATGTTGTTCTCTCAATAATTAATACATGCACAGTGACAGGTAAGGCGGAACAAAAAGCGCGTCGTTTGATCCGTCTTCTGCTTGAAAAATATCCTAAGGCACCTGTCATAGTCACTGGCTGCTATGCGGAACTGGATGGACCTCAGATCCGTGAGATATGTCCTGAGCGTATCTGTATTCTTTCCGGAAAGAAAAAATTCATTCTCTCAAGGATAGCAGAGGAAGCAGCTGGTGGTGTTTGCGACGAAAGCAAAGGTCTTCTTGATCAAAAACATGTGCAGGATTTCATTGATGTTTCCAGCACCGAAGAATCTGTTGCAAAGCTGAACAAGTTCACTTTGTTTACACCTGTGTTCGAAAAGCATTCCCGTTCTTCTTTGAAAATCCAGGATGGCTGCAACAACAATTGTTCCTTCTGCAGAATTCACCTTGCACGTGGGAATGCTGTATCCCTTGATGTTGAGGAAACAATCGAAAGGTCAAAGGAGCTTGAAAGACATGGCGCCGTTGAAATTGTCCTTACAGGAGTAAATCTAAGCCAGTATGCAGGACGAAAATCAGACGGAAGTGTAGTGTCTTTTGCCGGACTGTTAAAGCTTCTCATCGATTCTACTGAGAAAGTAAAATTCCGTGTATCAAGTTTCTATCCGCAGCACGTGACAGAGGACTTGTGTGAAATCCTTGAAAATGATAGGGTTCAGCCTTTTTTTCATTTGAGCATACAGAGTGGCAGTGACAGGATACTTGAAAAGATGTGCAGACCATATAAGGTCCAGCATGTTACAAGAGCCGTTGACTTGCTGCGAAAATACAAGAATGGTTGTTTCATATCATGTGACATCATTGCAGGCTTTCCTGGAGAATCGGACGAAGATTTTGCGCTTACAGAAAAACTATGCATTGAGAGCAAATTCGCCTGGATCCATGCATTCCCATATTCTCCACGTCCTGGCACTGCAGCAAAGGATATGAAACCTCAGATTCCTGAACGAATAAAGGATGAAAGAGTTAAAGTCCTGACTTCCATTGCGACTAGAGGCAAGACGGAATTCATACAGTCCTGCGTAGGGAAGACTTTCAGCGCCATAGTTGAAAACAGCCGTTCCATGAGACTTGGGCTCACTGCGTCAAATGTCTTTCATGCTGTGACCGATAACTTCATCCATGTTGAATTCAAGAGCAGTGATCATATTCCGCAGGGGACTGTCGTTGTTCTCAAGATAGAAAAAGTTCTTGAAGAAAGCATCAAGGCCGGTAGGGAAGTTGAGGCTTTAGGCTGTCTTGCCTAGCGGTCCATGATCGTGATTTCTACACGGCGGTTCTTTGCTTTTCCAGCTTCAGTCTGGTTTGTAGCGACAGGTTTCTTTGCACCAAAACCTTGCATGAATATATGAAATCTGTCCCTGACTTCAAGTTTTATGAGATAGTCGGCGACTGCGGCTGCACGTTCTTCGCTTAGGACCTGACGCATTTTTTCTGTGCCGGCAAGAGCTGTGTGACCTGTAACAAGTATATCGTTGTTTGGCCATTCTTTAAGAATCTCGGCGATCTTCTTGAGTTTTTCTTTTTCACTGTCCATAAGTTCCGCACTGTCAGGTCTGAACTTTATGTCTTCAAGAGCGATGGTAAGTCCTTTGTCTCCATTCTTTACTGTGACATTCTCAAGTCCCATACTGCTGATCTGAGACTGAACGTTTTCAAGGTTTTCTTCCGTATTTGTACGTGCGTATTCCGTCACTTCCGCCTTTGCGTTTCCTGCAAATTCGTATATGTTCCCAACGGAAGTTTCTATAAGGATTCTAAAGGTTTCCTGGTAATGGTCGATTGTTCCCCTTTCATTGTCCCAGAAGAGCAGTTCGTCGCTGTATCCTTGCGTTATGACAGGATATTCTCCGGTGAGTCCAGATTTTTTCGATGGTGTCGGGCTTTCCATGAACATGGTATAGCGTACGTTGATAAGATGCAGACCGGTTTCAACGTCAACGCCCTTATATGTGTATTCCGCGTTGAAAGGAACCTTGTATGGTGTCTGTATGTCAAAACCTCGTCTAAGGTCATGTGCCTCGTGTCCTGCTGCCGTCCATTTTTCACCTGGCTTAAGTTCTTTATCTGGGAAAGCCGGAACATCGCGGACCGTTGGCATGAAAAAGTCATCGGAGATCGTATAGATTCCCTGGGGACTTCTCTTGAAGATGCTGAGGTAGTCTTCACCATAAGTAAAGTTAGAGCCGGTTCTGGATCCTGTGGAATCTTCCGTAGTCATGAAGGTGCAGTTATGGATTCCGCTTCCGTCTTCTGTGACTTCTGTTACCTCTGCGGCTACACGGTTGACTATGACTGCATGGTGGTTCAATTTTCTGTTGACATATACATCCTCGTTGACCGTAGACAGGATTCTGTACATGTCACCCTTCTTGTATTTAAAGGCAAACTTCACTGGATCACCGGCTGGCGATGCTTCCTGTGCAAAAAGTAAAAATGAGACCAGTGTGAGAATATATGAAATGAAAGTTTTCTTGAGTGATACCATGTGTACCTCTATTGTGTGCAATTTTTCCTTTTTCTACTATAATTTTAGTTCATGAAAGACTTTTTAACAATAAACCCATTTGCCCTTGCTGTAGTTACGGCTGTCATTTTCATAACCGGAATAATTGCAGGCCGCTTGTTTCAGCGACTGAAGGACAGTTCCATAATAAAAAAAGAGCGTAGGGATGCCGTTAAAAAGAGCCGGGCTGTCATCGGTGGCCAGGTTGCTGAGCAGTTAGCTCCCTATCTACCTGGTTTCCCATGCAATCCCGGTGATGTGGTATTTGTTGGCAAGCCTGTGGATTTTATAGCTTTCCCAGGACTTGCGGAAGGGAAGGATATCGACGAAGTGCTTATAGTCGAGGTAAAGACCGGACAGAGCAAGCTTAACGGCCATGAGAGACAGATAAAGGAAGCTGTCAAAAATGGTCGTGTCCGCTATGTGGAATATAACCCTGCCCTGTAGTCTATGAGTTGTTTATTGTAAGCAATGCGCTCAAGTCGCCGCCAAGAAGCCTGTCGCAAAGATTCTTTGGCATCGGCTTTCCACGGAGGAATCCCTGGATGGTATTGCATTTGAATTTCTTAAGGAGATCCAGCTGTTCCTCACGCTCAACACCTTCTGCGATTGTGTCCAGGCCCATCTTTGATACAAGGGAAAGAATTCCTTCTGTAAGGTTTGATTCCGACGCAATGTTGGTGATGAATGATTTATCGATCTTAAGTGTCGTAAGAGGAAGCATCTGCAGATATCTGAGTGAAGAATATCCAGTACCAAAGTCATCAAGGGAGATTCCTATTCCAAGGTTCTTCACTTCACTGAGCTTTGAGATGACGCTTTCAACGTTTTCGATGAGTACGCCTTCTGTTATTTCGATTTCAAGGTGTCGTGGAGAAATCTGATAGAAGTCGATTTTCTTCAACATTTTGGAAATGAAATCTTCCTGGCAGAACTGTATAGGTGATACATTCACTGACATTATTCCGTCAAAGTTGAAACGCTGTTCCCATTCTGAAAGGGTACGCAAGGCTGTGTCCAATACCCAGTTTCCAAGAGGAATTACAAGGTGTGTTTCCTCTGCCAACGGAACAAACTGCTCTGGGCTGATCCAGCCAAGGTCGTCGTCATGCCATCTTAAGAGGGCTTCGAATCCACGGAGTTTTTCTGTCTGTGTATAGAACTGAGGCTGGTAGTAAAGCTGGAAATTCTTTTCTACCATGGCCTTGGAAAGTTTTGTTTCGATGTTGAGCTTGCTGAGGAATTTTTCCTGCATCAATGTCTGGAAAGCAGTGATGTTGTTTTTTCCTTTTTTCTTTGCTTCAAGCTTTGCCATGTCAGCAAATTTCAAAAGATCATCGCATTTTTCAGAGTCATCAGGATAAACGGAAATTCCTCCGGAAATTCCAATGCTTTCGGCATTCATGAAGCCAAGGACCTTCTTTGAGATATTCATGGCCTCTGTTCTGTTCTTGATGTTCTTCAAAAGAAGTATGAATTCATCACCGCCAAAACGGGTAGGGATTGTGTTCTTTGATTCAAACATGCGCAGAATAGTGGCTACCTGTTTGATGAGTTCATCGCCGGCTGTATGCCCTCTTGAGTCATTGATGTCCTTCATGTTGTCGATGTCAAAGAGAAGGATACCGAACTTTTCATTGTTGTTGTTCTGATCTCTGCATATTTCCCTCATGGCTGTGTTCAACCATGAACGGTTGTACAAGTCTGTAAGCGAATCATGATATGCGCTGAAAAGAAGCTGTTTGTTAAGCTGCTGGATGTTCTTAAGCTGCATGTCAAGGCTTGATCTGTTTTCTGCTAGCTCTGATGCAAGTGTCTCGAGTTTCTGGTTCTGCTGTGTAAGGGCATTCTCATATTCCTTTGCCTTTGACACATCGGAAAAAGTGATTGCGATGCAGTCATCCATGACACAGTTCATTGTGATCTGAAGCCACTTGGAAAAATTATATGAGTAGATTGTTTCTGAAAGAATGTTTTTGTCGCGTAGTGTTTCTTCTGCTGTTTCGAACCAAGCCAATGTAGGACTAAGACGGGTCTTGAAATTTGAAAACAGTTCACCTTCAAGCACCAGATCCTTTGAAAGTCGCAGGAAACTTTCGTTCATATAATCTACCTTGAAGTCCGAGAGTTTGTTGTTGTCATCATAGACCGGTCTTGCAAGAAGGACTGCTGTTGAGATGTTGTCCATTATTGTTTTGAAATATTTATCCTGAAGCATTTAAACTCCTGAATACATGGAGCCATCTCCATATATCTTGTATTTTTATATTACTTATTTTTTAATCACCAACAAACTCATTTCCTTTTCAGACACGGCATAGAAATGTCGTGTCTGAACTGCAACTGCTACTCCCATCCAAATGTTGCAGGCGGCTTGTTGGTGCAGTCAAGGTAGAGTGCATCAACAAATTCCAGTTCTGCAATCTTATGGACTATCTTGTCTAGAAGATC
>JAGHUO010000041.1 GCA_018064785.1 Candidatus Treponema equi | reverse complement strand
AATGTCAAAATATTCCAGATTTGCACGACCCGCACTTTTTGTTTTTGTATTTTTCATTCATGCGGCAATCATGTATGTATTCAGCTTTAAGTCCGAGGATGTACCTGTTGAAACCGTTGACTTCAGGGAGGCGGAAGTATTTAAGCTGGTGGATGTCCAGGAATTTGTTCCGCCACCTCCGGAGGTTAAGGAAGTTGTGACGGTAGCACATCAGCCAAAAGCTTCAGAAACAATCATGGAAACCAAGGAAGAAGTGCGTGAAGAAAAAGAAGAAATTATTTATCTTCCGCAACATAAAATTTCTTCCGTACCTGTAATCCCATCAAAGGAAATCCTTTCAAAAATAGAATATCCGCCAATGGCGTTGAAACAGGGAATTGAAGCGGTGGTTTACCTTGAGCTGTTTATCGACAACAAGGGTCAGATAAGAAACATAAAAGTTCTGAAGGATCCGGGACATGGATTTGCCCAGGCGGCTGTAAATGCTTTTACAGGTATTTCCTGCATTCCGGCTGTTGCAAACGGAAAGGCCTGTTCCGTAAGGTTCCGCTACCCCGTGAAATTTACCCTGACTTGAAATGCTGCAATAGACTAAATGCATGGAACATAGAAAGTCGCTCTTGATGCTCCTTGCTTTTTTATCTTTCCTTTTTCGCAAAGGTCATGAAGGGTCCGTTCAACGGTTATCTCGCTGATGTCGGGAAAGCATCCAAGAATTTCTTTTTTGGTGATTTTCCCGCCGGAACTCCTGATGTGGTCTTCGATCATCTGCGGTTTTGTTTTTTCGTTGTGCCTTAGATGTTCAACGCGGTCCTCGAATGTTTCGTATGCTTCCGTCAAAACGGAAAGGAACCAGTTTATGAATGGCTCGTAATTGCTGTCGTTTTCATGCCATCCTTCAACGGAATCAATAAAAGCCTCGTTGAAGTCTTCCTTGTGCTTTTCCATCACCAGTTCAAGGCTTGTGTACTTCACAGGAAAGAAGCCGTGTTTGCAGCAGTTGAGGACAGCAAGAAGTCTGCTGATTCTGTAGGTTGCGTCGCTGAATGGATGTATGCATAGAAAATCCAGCAGCATCATCGGAATCAGAATGAGAGGTTCCGTGCCCTTTCTTTCAAAGGCGGAATCATAACTGTCAAAAAGGTCATCCATTGCTCTTTCCGTGTCGCTGGATTTCACAAATCGGAAGGAACCTTTGGGTCTTCTGTCAAAGCTCTTGTATTGCCCGCCGTTTTTTGTCCTGCAGAAGCAATAAAGGTCTCTGTGCAGCTGAAGAATATAGTAGGGCTTGCATGGAATGTAGTCATAGTTCTGCAGAATTGAAGAAAGAACCTTGTGATAGCCTGTGATTTCTTCTTCGTTTATGTTTTTGGGGTCGCGCTGTCCGTCTATCAGGTCATCGATCCGCGAGTCAGCTGTAGTTATTCCGCTTATACGGTTTGAGGATACTGTGCTCATCTTTCTGGCGGAACTCTTGAAGCATTCAATTTCATTTTCTCTGGTTTCAATAAAAAGATCCTGCCTGCCCTTGTATTGATAGATTTTTGTCACCAGGGCGATGATTTCCGGCGTGAAATAGTGCTTGTGTTCTTCATAAAGGTTGAACTTGTGCATTTTGATGAAATGTGATTATTTATTGCATCATTTTATACAGAATGAAGCAATAAAACAAGAATTATTTATGAAATGGCCGGATAATTACTGACAGTTTATGCTTTTTTTTATATTATCTTGCCTGTTGCCGCCTTTTTGCGGCTTTTTTTGGAGGATATTACAATGAAAGATATTTCAAAATTGCTCGATTTTAGACCAAGCATCAAGGTTGTTGATGCAACATTGCGTGACGGTGGTCTTGTCAATGACTTTTACTTCACGGAAGAATTTGTAAAGGACCTTTATGAAACAAACGTCAAGGCTGGCGTAGATTACATGGAATTTGGATATAAGGCAGACAAGGAACAGTTTGACGTAAGCAAGTTCGGTCCATGGAAGTTCTGTAATGATGACGATATCCGCAAGGTAGTTGGAGACAATGATACAAACCTCAAGCTTGCAGTCATGGCAGACGTTGGACGCTGCAACTACAAGCAGGACATTCGCCCAAAGAGCGACAGCCCAGTTGACCTCATTCGTGTTGCAACATACATCAAGACAATTCCTGCAGCCATCGACATGATCGAAGATGCAAAGAACAAGGGATACGAAGTAAGCTGCAACATCATGGCAATTTCTACAAGCCAGGAATCGGACATCAAGGCAGCATTGGACCTTCTTGGAAAGTCACCTGTTGATGTAATCTACATCGTAGACAGCTACGGTTCAATCTATCCGGAAGAAATGGCTCGCGTTGCTGACATCTATACAGCAGCAGGAAAAAAATACAACAAGAAGATCGGTATCCACGCACACAACAACATGCAGCTTGC
>JAGHUO010000055.1 GCA_018064785.1 Candidatus Treponema equi | reverse complement strand
ATTTCTGTTGCTACAGCCTTGAGACAAAGAGCATAAGCTACAGAAGAACCAACCTGTCCGGCACCAATAATAGTAATTTTGTTTGCCATATAAATCTCCTGATAATATAGAATTTATACTTAAGTTACCTGAATATAGTACGCCCATTCATATAACATACCAACCTATACTATAGAGTAAAAAGGGGTGATTGAAAAGTATCGTTTTGCAGGAAATTCTGAAACATAGCAGAAATTTTAGGAATTCGGTTAATTGTGTGAAAAATATCACAGTGAAGAAAAAATATTGTGAAATATTTCACAGATAGGCGGAACCTATGATGTCGGTTTGCATTTTGCGTGCTTGGTTACTATAATGGGTGCATGGATGTGACAAGGCGCTTTTCAGAACATGTTGTTGCCATTATGCGTTCAGCCATTGAGGAAGCTGACGGCAACGAGGTCTTTTTTGTAGGAAGGATCAATGACGAGGGCCTTGTCGTTTCTGTTGAGGTTGGTGCCCGCGGAAATGAGGACAGTGTCATAGTCAACGATAATTATGCCCGTGGTGGACATGTACTCATTCATAACCATCCAAGCGGAATTCTGCGGCCAAGTGAGGCAGACCAGAGCATAGCCTATAATGCCAGCGACACTTCCATGGGCTTTTATATAGTAAACAACGATGTTACGGATGTTTATGCCGTCGTTGAGCCTATAAAGCCCCGCAAACTCAAGAAAACGGATCCGGAATCCGCCGCCTATTATCTTTCAAACGAAGGCCCCCTTGCAAAAAAATCAGAAACCTATGAGGAACGCCCAAGCCAGATAGCTCTTGTAAAGGAAGTCACGAAGGCTTTCAACAACGGCAGCGTAGGTGTTTTTGAGGCCGGAACAGGTGTCGGAAAGAGTTTTGCCTATCTTATTCCTTCTATATTGTGGGCTGTGAACAATAAGGAACGTGTCGTTGTGTCCACAGGAACAATAAACCTGCAGCAGCAGCTTTTTGAAAAGGATATTCCGGCTGCCCAGAACATAACAGGTCAGAAGATAAAGGCTGTCCTTTTAAAAGGGCGTCAGAACTATGTGTGCCTTAGGCGACTGGGAGATGCAGTTGATGAGCCAAGCCTTTTTGAGGATGACAATGAAATAATCGGAAGGATTGACGATTGGGCTCAGACCAGCGAGACCGGCAGCAGGACTGACCTTAGCTTTAATCCCCCTGACAGCGTATGGACCCGTGTGAACAGCGAAAGTGATGCCTGCATGGGAGGTCGATGCCCCTTCCGCGAAAAATGCTTTGTAATGAAGGTAAGGAAGGATGCCGCGGATGCAAATCTTATAGTGGTAAACCACCATCTTCTCTTTGCGGACATTGAAAGCCGTATGAATGGTGCAGGGTATGATGATACAGCCGTGTTGCCGCCATACAAGAGAATAGTCTTTGACGAGGCCCACGGAATAGAAGACAGCGCCACAAGCTTTTTTAGCGAATCGTTTACCCGCTTCAAGCTCATGAAACAGGTGAACCTCCTTTATCGCCACTGGAGAGGAACAAGGGCAGGTTTTCTTGTTCAGGCTGCTGCCGTATCCACTGCGGAAGATTTTACAGCCATCGCCGATGAAAGGATTGAAAGGATAAAGGAAGCCGTTACCTTGCTTGACCAGGATGCCATTCTTCTCCTTGAAAATGACTTCAATGTAAGGGTACATGAGGCAAATGCCCAGTCCTTTGAAAATATTTTTGATGGAATCGCAAGACTTCACGGCGCCATTGGTGTATTCAATGATATGGTAAGGGAAGTCCTGGAAAAAATTGACGACAAGGATGCCGATATTCCGGCTGTATGGGAGACAAAAACTGTCCTGCACCGTCTTGAGTCCTATGTTGTGCTATGTAATGATTTTGTCCACTGGGATGAACATCCTGACAAGGTTTTCTGGATGCAGAAGGTCAGGATGCCGCCGAAAACACCAGGAGAGGAACCTGTTCTATTTGTACAGTTCTATCAGACTCCTCTGGATATTGCGCCCATGATGAACAAGGGTGTCTTTGAGCCTATGGACAGCGTAGTCTGTACCAGTGCCACCTTGCGTACGGAAAACAATTTTGGGTACTGGATGCGTCGTACAGGAGCCTCTTTCGTGGAAAAAGAGCGTCTTGTCTGCCAGAGCTTTGAGTCGCCGTTCCCATACAAAAAAAACGTGCTCTTTGGAGTGCCTAATGACGCTCCGTTCCCTGACAGCCAGTATTACCAGTCCTATGTGGAACAGACTGTTCCAAGGCTTATTTCTGCGGCCGGAGGAAGGACTTTGGTGCTGTTCACATCCTATGACAGCCTGAAGTATACATACAATGCCACTGCATCTGCTCTTAACGGAAAGGGAATCACCTTCTTCAAGCAAGGGGATGACGACAGGTTCCGGCTTCTGGAAAATTTCAAGGAAGATACCCAGAGTGTCCTTTTTGCGACCGACAGTTTCTGGGAAGGTGTTGATGTTCCGGGTGACAGCCTTAGCCAGGTCATTATCGTCAAGCTTCCTTTTGCTGTTCCTAATGATCCTGTGTTTGCGGCCCGCAGCGAAGATCTTGAGAAAAAAGGCGGAAATCCTTTCATGCAGCTTAGCGTTCCACAGGCCGTCATAAAATTCCGTCAGGGATTTGGCAGATTGGTCCGCCGTGGAGATGACAGGGGAGTGATCATTGTCCTTGACCGTCGTATTGTGGAGAAAAGGTACGGCAAGATGTTCACTACAAGTGTGCCTGAAAGTCGCAGGATGTATAATCCTCTTGAGTATATAATAAGCGCCGTCGAAGATTTTTTTTAGTTGAAAAAAAGAAAGCCCCGTTTCCGGGGCCTGTAACTACCTTCTCTTGCCAAAGAGTCTCAGCAATGAAAGGAAGATGTTGATGAAATCAAGATAAAGCTCAAGGGCTCCTATGATCGCGATCTTTTTATATGCGTCGGAACTGTCTGCCCTCTGTGCTGTACGGAGGATTTTCTGTGTGTCGTAGGCTGTAAGACCTGTGAAGACTACCACGGTCACAATGGAAATAAGCCAGTCAAGTGTAGGTGATTTAAGAAGCCAGTTGATGAGGGAAACAATCACGATCCCAAGGACAGCCATCATAAGGTAGTGGCCAGCTTTTGAAAGATCCTGTTTTGTAGCCTTTCCATAGATGCTCATGGCGATGAACATTGCTGCGGCACCACCAAAGCAGAATGCGATTGATGTGATGTCAAAGACAAGGAATATTGCCGACAGGGTAATTCCGTTGATCAGAGAGTAGGCTATGAACATCAAAGCTGCTCCGAAAACCGAAATGCTGCGGAGTGTCATTGAAAGAATGAAAACAAGGGCAAGTTCAACAACTGCAATAACCTTGAATCCCATTGCTTTGTTTGTGAAAAGCATCTGAAGAATCTGTTCATTAGTAGAAGTAAAAAAAGCTGCCAATGCGCTTATAATGAGTGCAAGTCCCATCCACATGTATGTCTTTGTTATGAATTTCTGTCTGTCATCTGCTGTCGGTCTGTAATTTACTACTGTATTCATTTCTTGCTCCAATAATTACTCTTCTTCTTCCTTAAAAAGGAAAATATCCTGGATCTTTACGCTGTAAGTTGAATTCAGCTCAACTGATTCCGTTTTTTCACTTGTCAAAGGTACAGTGAATGAATATGTCACTGTCGTATAACCTGGGCAGGAAACTTCAACGGTAAAGTTGAACTTCTTGTTCATGCCTTCAGAAACTGCTTCGTGGGATGCCATCCAGAAATTGTAGCTTCCTTTTGTTGCTTCAAATGTCTGGCAAGGATTCTGCCATGTGGAATCAACCATCTCTACAAGTTCACCGTCCAGGCTGAGTCTTACTGTTGCGCCTGAAAGTGGCTCGAAGGTTGTTCCGTCGTAGACATTTCCCATGAATGTAGGGAAGTTGAATTCCGCTGTGCTGACTTCTATGGCGGCACCGGCTCTCTTTAGTCCATTCTGGTGGTAAGGACGTTTTGCAGTGTTTACAAGACGCATGCCTTCAAGGCAGAGCTTCTCTATATCAATGGAAATCTGTTTGTTTTCGTTGATCATGTTTGTGTTATGTGTAACACCACGTCCACCTACTACATAGCGAGGTGATACTCTGTTGAGAACGTAGCAGATGGTGTCGAGACGGCAGTTTTCGCAATCGCAGGTAAGCCATACCGCATTGATTTTCTTTACTTCGTCATAAAGGGCATTAACACGGTCTGTGACCATTTCTTCCATAATGTTGTGAACGTTCATTTTTGAATTTCCTGCCATAATTGCTCCGAATATAAGAATTTATCACTATCATTATAATCCTCTTTTTTTTATTTGTATACCAAAAGAGCAAAAATTGCTTTTTTTGCGAATATAACTTAAAATGGATTCCATGAAAATAAAGTTGTGTGCGATCGTAGCATTGTGTTCTCTGATGGTTTCCTGTGCATCCCATATGGGTGAGGGAAACAATGACGGCACGACTTTAAGAGCAACGGCTTCAGCTTTTGATAAATCCACTGAATGGACCATAACCGATGACGAGGTGGAAAGCAATAAGGAATTCTACGGAACAGACGGAATTTCCGAAAGGTTGACGCCGGCACCAAAACTCTTTGCAATTTCCCAGTCATTTTCAAATGCGGCTCCGGTCTATCCTAGAATTGAAGGAGCCTTCAGCCTTGATACCGCGGCAATGCCTGTACGTTGCATGGAATGTGCCGAAGGTTTTGCAAAGGCATATTCCGAGAATTCCGGCTGTGAAAGCTGGTTTGAATCTGGAAGCGTCTACGGACTTGTCATGCTTGACTATGATTTCAAGCGTCTTTACGGGGAAAGCAAGATTTCATGGTATGCCGTAGGTGAAGGTATATGCATTGATGAATGCTGGCAGGTTCCGGTTAGACTTTTTTTTGAAGTAGAAAAAGAAAATACACGATATACGGACAATCATGCTGATGTGATGCTTTATATCAGATTGGTTGGATCGGACTGGAAAATTGTCTCTGCGGATCTTATGGGAGTTGCAGGACAGGATGAAGGCGATCCTCAGGAGTGATGACATGCAGGAAGAAAAAGAACTTACACGCATAGAAAGGGAGTTGGTCCTACAGTATCTTAGAGACGACAATGTTCCTCTTACTGTTACTCTTGAAGAAAAGCCGGAACAGGCAGAAGCTGACCTTGTTGATTCAAGGACTGATGTTCCGCAGAAGGAGCACAGGGTTCCTGCCAGCGCAGTTTTTCCAGTAGCCATTTCATCAAGCCAGATGGATGTCCTCAAGCAGGGAATAATCCTCCTTAAGAATCCGGCACGTACTGTACAGCCATTTCTTGGCAAGCAGGTCCGCGTGCAGTTCTATTTCAATCACCTTGGCCTGTATTTCATCACAGAGATGAAGGAATTTTCCCAGGGCCTTGCAATTGTGGTTCCGTCTTCAATCAAGAGAATTCCTGATCCTGTAGCAAAGAATGAATATGATTTTTCGGGTACTGTATCTTTCAAGGCAGGTTCATCAAAAGTGAACATTGACTGTGTTCCTCTAGGGGGGTACGGAATATTCACAGCTCCAAAATGGGCTGAAGTTCCAGAAGCAAATCAGCACGAAGCAAAATCTCTCCTTGAGAAATTCGTTGCTTCCGCAAGATCCGGTGAAGGCGCTCCTTTAGGAAATGGTCTTCATCTGCTTGCCGTCGTACGTTATCTTACGGAAAAGAACATGCAGCCGACACAGGCTGTGGAAGGCCGTGCAATGCCTTTCAACATGATCTTTGTTGACGACAAAAGGGTAATTCTTGCAGGTGCTGAAGGTTCCGAAGACCTTGTGGAAGGTACAAGCTATGGCCTTGACCTAGTGTTTGTACTGGCCGAAAACAGACTTCTGAAAAGAAAGGTGTCCGTGGATTGTTCCGTAGAGTATGTATTCAGAAATGAGAACGCAAAGAATCTTAAATGCATCGCCTTGAAATATGAAAACCTCAAGGAAGAAGATTACAGATTCCTTTATGAAAGAATAACCGGAAAGAAATACGGCGCCGACTGATCTACTTTTTCTTGCTGTTGCCTATGAGGGCAGCGATTGGCTTAAGGGCCTCGATGTTCTCGCAGACAATCTTGATTATCACAAGAATCGGTACTGACAGGATCATTCCTGCGAAACCCCAGACAAATCCCCACAAAGTAAGGCTCACAAGGATGAGGAAAGGAGATATTCCCAGGTCGTTTCCTTCCCATTTTGGCTCAAGTATGCTTCCGAGTATGAAATTTATCGAAAGAACTGAAAGTCCGACAATGACAATCTTGTATAGTTCAGGATAGAACTGGAGGATAGAAAAACTTGTCGTAAGTACAAAGGATATGGCGGAACCAAAGTTCGGTATGAAATTCAGGACGAAGGCAAGAAATCCCCAGATGATAGGAAAATCAAGGCCTACCGAAAGACAGACCAGACCTACAAGCACGCCTGTAAGCAGAGATATATAGAACTTTATTGAAATGAACCGTGTGACATCTGATATTGTCTTTACCGTGATGTACATGATCTTTCTGTTGAGTTTTTCTTCCGGGAAAGCTGTCTTTATTTTTGTCTTCATCTCCCTCATTTCCATCATGAAAAAAAGAATGAGAAGCGATATGAGAAAAATCACTTTTGCGCCAGAAAGAATGAAGTTGCTCAGGCTGATGGCGGAATTCTGGACGAATGTCCTGACACCAAGGGAACCCCAAAGGTTTGTGAAAAGTGAAGAGTCTTCATCAAAGGGCAGATTGAATGTTTCTGCTATCATCGAGTATACAGTCGTGAACCGGGCCTCGTATCTTGGATAGGCGGAAACAATTGATTTGCAGCTTGATACAAGAATATTTGCGACTATTGAAAATAGAAATATTGTTATTCCAAGGACTATCAAGATTCCAAGAATCCACGGAATCCTGAATTGCGTCAGTTTCTTTACGAATGGATAGAAAATGAATGAAAAGAGGACCGCGATGGTGAGGGGCAGTATGAAACTTGATGTTACCTTCAATACTGTAAGAGCCACGATGAACGTAATAAAGCTGAGAAGATAAAAAATTCCTTTAGAAAATTTGTTTTCGTTCATCTGGCTCTCCTCAATGACAGCCCTGATTTTCCTTATTTCTTGGAAATGATTACAGGTGATTCAACCTTGGCTTTTGGACCGATCTTGTCGAAACCGCAGAATGGAACAAGAACTTCTGGGATTGTAACCGAACCGTCTTCGTTCTGATAGTTTTCGATAAGAGCAAGCATTGCACGACCAACTGCGATAGCTGTACCGTTGAGCATGTGTACGTACTTGTTCTTTCCGTCATCGTCACGATACTTTACGTTAAGGCGGCGAGCCTGGAAGTCTGTACAGTTTGAAGTAGATGTAACTTCACCGTAGTCTCCCTCTGGATGTGCTTCATCTGCACGTCCAGGCATCCATGCTTCAAGGTCCCACTTGCGGTATGCTGGTGCACCAAGGTCTCCTGTACATGTATCAACTACATGGAACGGAATTCCAAGTCCTGTAAAGATTTCTTCTTCAATCTGGCGGAGCTTTTCGTGGAGTTCGTCAGACTGTTCTGGTGTCGAGTATACGAACATTTCAACCTTGTCAAACTGGTGTACACGGTAAAGTCCCTTTGAGAACTGTCCTGCGGCACCTGCTTCGCGACGGAAACAGTGTGAAAGTCCACAGTACATCAATGGAAGCTTAGACTTGTCAAGGATTTCTCCTGAGTGGTATCCACCAAGGGTGATTTCTGCTGTAGCAACGAGACATGTTCCTTCTTCTTCGATTGCATAAACATTTGATTCGTTTCCGCGTGGGTTGAATCCGATTCCCTTGAGAACTTCTTCCTTTGCAACATCAGGAGTGATGAATGTCGTGAACCCGTGCTTGCGGAGAATGTTCATTGCATACATGATGAGTGCCTGCTCAAGGAATACTGCTTCGTTCTTGAGGTAGTAGAACTTAGGACCTGAAACCTTTGTTGCGCGTTCAAAGTCGATGAGGTCAAGGGCTTCCATGATTTCTACATGGCTCTTTGCCTTAAAGTCAAACTTGCGGATTGTTCCCACTTTCTTTACTTCAAGGTTCTCTGTATCAAGCTTTCCGATAGGTGTCTCTGGATGTGCCATGTTTGGAATCTGGCGTCCTGCTTCATCAAGGGCAGCTTCTACTTCATTGAGTTTTGCTTCTTCTGCTGCGATCTGCTCCTTGAGAGCCTTTCCTTCGTCGATATATTTCTGGCGTGTTTCTGGATCAAGCTTCTGTTTCATTGAAGCGGCATTTTCGTTGCGCTTCTTCTGGAGTTCCTGGAGGGATGTTGTAAGTGCTGTGCGTTCGTCAAAAAGCTTTACAACAAGGTCAGCGTCTGCTTTTGCAGGATCCATGTTGCGGTCGATGATGTTCTTTTTTACTGCTTCAAGGTTTTCTTTAATAAATCTGTAGTCTAACATAATAAATCCTCGTGGGTGTTAATATATATAAATTTGTGTTTATTTGCAATTATGGCAAGGCGGAACTACTGCAGCTCGTATGTGACATCCACAGTCACACATACGGAAGAAGAGCCGCCTGAGATAGGGGTTGAAAGATCCATTGCCTTGTAGAGAACAGCGTTTCTTGAAGGATTATATCCGCCCTCGCGTTCTGAGATGGTCAATACCTGTCCAAGTGTAAGTCCGCTTGTTGCAACGAGAGTGGAGGCCTTCTGGTCTGCGTCGCGTATGGCAAGAATTCTTGCCTGCTTTTCAGCTTCCGTCGTATCTCCTGCTGAATACCCCAGGCTGTTCATCTGATTTGCTCCAGCCTTGATGGCCGCGTCGATTATGATTCCTGTCTTTGAGACATCCTTTACTGCCACATGGAGTCTGTTAGAGACGACGTACTGTCTAGTCGGTTTCTTTGATGAAGCTCTGTCCGTCTCTTCCTGCCAGATGGAATAGTCGGATGTATGCATTGTATCCTTTCCGATTCCGGCTTCTGTCATGGCTTTCATGACGGCTGTCATTTTTTCCGCATTTTCTGAGGAAGCCGCGATGACATCCTCATTTCTTGAAATTACTGAAAGGACAAGTGTTGCTTCCTTGTTTTCAACAGTTACATTTCCTGTTCCTGTAACTGTAATCGTACGGGATTTTTTTTCCGTCTTTATCATGCATGATGAAAAGACAAGGGCTGCCGCAGCCAATAAAATAAACTTTTTCATTTTTATGCCTTTTATCTGATGTTGAAATAGAATTTTCTCAAGTATGTGATTCTTTCGTTTGCCTTAGGCCAATGGATGCTCTGAGGGTAACGGCGCACGATAGTCTCATAAGTATCAAGGGCGCTCTTTATGTTCCTTACTGATGAATTGCTTTCAAAGACCTGTCCCTGGATCATAAGACCTTCGTCGATCTTTGTAGTTGCCTTTGAAAAGAAGTCGTCAAGATATGCCAAAGTTTCCTGATATTTTTTGTTCTTGAAACTATCCTTTGCTTTCTCAAGAATTTCATCAGCAGACATTGCTTCTGTGTTCTGAATGGAAGTCTTGTCGATTGCCTTTGGAGTTTCCGCAGGCTGCTGTGCGATTGAATTCTCTGATTTTGACGCTGTCTTCTGTGGAACCTTTGCAGACTGTGAATTATCCGCATTGGAATTCTGAATGACTGTTTTTGTTCCGCTGTCATCTGATGGCTCGGCAGAAACCTGAGGCTGAGGAACCGGTTTTTTCTCTGTTGCTTTCTGTGCCACTGAAACCGGTTTTTTCGCAGATGCCTGTGTCGCAGCAACGGAAGGTGCAGGCGTGAGGGCAGGTGCTGGAATTTCCTTTACCGGTGGTTCATCCTTTACCTGTGCGAGAACTTTCTTTTCTGGTTTTGAAGGCACGGCTTCCGCATATGATGGTGCAACTGCGTGTGCGGCGGAATGGTTGAGTCCCTTTATGTCTACCTGAAGATAGTCGTCTATGTATCTGCCTGTAAGTACATCATTTTTGCAGAAGTGGAGGATAGTGCGTCCTTCTTCCCTTGATCTAAGGCTGAACACAGTGTTGGATTCTCCGATTTTGCGTCCAAAATAGCGCATGGAATTCTTGTTGTCTTCCTCACCAAGATATATCCATCCTGTTCCCGGGTAGATGATGTCCAGGTACTGGTTGTTCTTCATTTCTACGGCACGCGATGGCTCGATGACAATTTTAGAATCAGAAAGGTCCTTTTTTTCTTCCTGACCTTCCAATTCTTCCGAAAGCAGTTCCGAGGATTCAACTTCAACTGCGTCTGCTATGCCTGAATAGTCTTCTTTTTTTTTGACTGATGGTGCTGCTGGTGTTTCAACTGCAGGTTTCTGTATGTATACGTTTTTAGGTTCTTCGACAGGTGCGAGTGTAACTTTTGTAGAGTTTGCCTCTGCGGCTTTAGCTTCTGATGCAAGTCTTGCTTCCTCTGCGGCTTTTGCCTCTTCTGCCAATCGAGCTTCTTCTGCAGTTTTTGCTTCTGCTGCGATTCTTGCTTCTTCGGCAAGTCTTGCTTCCTCTGCGGCTTTTGCGGCTGCTGCAAGTTCTTCGTCTGATGGTGATTTTTCGTCAGCGGTATTTGAAACGTCGGTGCTTTCCATTGGTTCAAGGAAAACTGGACTAGGATCGCTTTCGTAGTATCCCTGGATGTCCTCTATAGGTTCATATACGATTTTGTCTTCTTTTTCTTCCTGAGGCTCCTGGGAAATTTCATCTGCTGCTTCTGGAATCTGTTCCTGATCTTCTGAAACAACATCTTCTTCAGCTGGGAGAGATTCTTCTTCCTGTGGAATTTCTTCCGCAGGTTCTGTGACTTCGGCTTCCTGAACTGCAGGTGCCGCTGGTACCTCCGGCGTCGATGCGCATGAGAATAGCAATAATGCAATCGATGCAACTGCTGTAAACTTTATTATTTTCATGGTGCTGCTCCTAATATCTCGTCAGCTACTTTTTCGTTTGCTTTTCCAAGTTCATTGACCGTAGACTTGTCCGGCACAGTAAACCATCTGTCGAATTCTTCATCGTCCCACTGTGATGTCTGTGGTCTTGTGAAATAGTATTCTTCGGTAAGGTTTTCTTTCTTTGGCTCGAAAAACTCTTCTACTGCGGAATATGGGATTGTATCCGGAAAAATCACCGGTTCTTCTTTCTTTGGATTTCCGTTGTTTGTCACGGCGCCAAGAATGAATGCAAGGACAACGAACACAAGAAGTATGCCACATACTGCTACTGTCAGCTTTGTGTTCTCATGGAGAAAATTCTCAACTCTTTCTCTCAAATTGTCCAATGCTTCCATTTATATACTACTGGTCTCCGTTTTCCTGCGGATTGTTTTCATCATCTGCAGATGTTTCCTCGGGTTCTGATGATGGAACTTCGTCTGCGGCTGGTTCTTCAGCGTTCTCCTGGACAGGTTTTTCTTCCTTAGGTTCCTCTGCAGGCTTTTCGACGATCTTAAGTGTTCCGTCTGGATTATGCTCACGGCGAGGTGGGCGTGGAGGAATGACAATGCCTTCCTCTGGTGGAACATCTTCTTCAACGAAGTCGCTCTGGTCATCGAAGGTGATGTTTCCGTTGAGAGTATCTTCATCAAGACGAACCTGAAGGATCTTTGTGATTCCCGATTCTTCCATGGTCACACCAAGCATTGTCGAGGCACCCATGACCGTCTTTCTGTTATGTGTGATGACGATGTACTGGCTTATGTTTCCAAAGGCACGCAATGTGCTTACGAATGACATTACGTTCTTGTCGTCAAGGGCAGCATCAATCTCGTCAAGAAGACAGAATGGTGATGGACGAACCTGATATGTCGCAAAGAGAAGGGCAACAGCTGTCATTGTTTTCTCACCGCCGGAAAGCAATGAGATATGTGAAAGTTTCTTTCCAGGCGGCTGTGCGTAGATATCGATACCCGATGTGAGTACGTTTGTTGGATCTACAAGCTTAAGTTCAGCCTTACCTCCGTTCATGAGACGGCGGAACATGTTGTGGAAATTCTTTCTGATCTTGTTGTATGTATCAAGGAACATCTCGGAAGATTTTGTCTTGATTTCTTCGCTGACGCGAACAAGATTCTCAAGAGTCTTCTTTGTGTCGTTGTAGCTTGCCTGCTGACGCTCATAGCGTTCTTTTTCTTCTGCAAACTGCTCAACGGCCATAAGGTTGACCTGACCGAGGTCCTGGATCTTCTGCTTTGTCTCAGCAAGCTTTTCACGGATGACCTGTACAGGAGTCGTGATCTTGTACATGCGTTCCTCAAATTCCATGAGGTCGCGGGAATAATTGTCCTGGAAGTTCTGCTTGACGTTCTGAATCTCAGTATCGTTCTGGGCGATGGAAACATTGAGCTTCTCAAACTGGGCCTGGTACTTGTCGCGTTCTTCCTGCTTTTTCTTGAGTGTGTTCTGTTTTCCTGAAACCTTGCTGTTGCAGTCATCAATCTGTTTCTTGATACTGTCAACTTCGTCCATGATTTTAGCACCCTGTTTTTCGATGTCGGAAATCTGCTCTTCAATTTCCTGAAGCTGTTCTTCGACTTCGTCGCGGCGCTTGTTTTCTTCGTAAAGTTCTGTTTCCTGTTCCTTGAGAGAAGCCTCTTCCTGTGCAAGGGAACGTTTGAGCTGGGAAATCTGCTGTTCGCAGTTCTTTATCTGCTGGATCATTGCGGCCTGGTTTACGCGCAGGTCTTCCAATGTCTTTCTGTATTCGTCGATTCTCTTGCTGAGCTCAACGTTTTTCTTTGCCAGCTCTTCATTTTCCGTCTGGATGTTCTCAATCTGCTTGAGGTTGTCCTGGATTTCCTTGTCGATGGAACGCTTCTGTGTGATGATACCTTCTGGTGAAAGGAAATCATCGATGAACTGAGGTGTTGTCTTTGTGTATGCTTCTACGCAGAGTGCAAGTTCCTCGAACATTGTGATGAGGTCCTGGAATGCGCTTACTGCATCTGTTCCCATCTTTGCGGAATCTTTCTCAGAGTGGGAAGGAAGGGAAGCAAAGTCCTTGAATATGTTTGCGCGTCCGTTTGCGAAAATCTTTATCTTTTCAAGCTGTGTGTTAAGCTCGTCCTTTGCCTTCTTGTTTGCGGCGGCAGAATAACCTGCATCCTTGAGCTTTGCGTCAAGTTCAGTAACGATATCTTCCGTGATGGCTGCAAGCTTTTTCTGCAGCTCTGTACGGGCACTGTTGAGGTTAAGGATCTTTCCGCCGTTTGTTCCGATAATCTTCTGGTTTTCTTCTATCTGTCCCTGTGACTGCTGGATGTTTGCGACAAAACCTTCGATGTTCTTGTTGATGTCGGCAAGCTTCTTGTTAAGGTCGTGAAGGTCGGCGTTCTGGCTGTCGATTTCCTCGTGGTATTCGTCGATGCGCTGCTCGATGTTCTTGATGCGGTTTTCAATCTGACCGATCTTTTCACGGCTCTGGCTCTGCTGGATGTGGAGCTGCTGTGCAAGTGCTTTTTTACCTACAACATCCTGCTGAAGTTTGATGGCCTCAGTTGTCTTCTGGTTTACCTGTTCCTGGAGAGACTTGATCCTGTCAGTGTTCTCGTGGAGGGTATTGTAGATTTCCTCGATTTCCTGTTCTGCTGCGAGACGTTTTTTGTCTGCCTCATCAAGGGCCTGCTGGTGATGGGTCTTGTCAAGGGTGAAGTTCTTGAGCTTAAGGAGCTGTATGTCAAGTTCATAGTTGAACTTGTCTTCATTGTACTTGCGGAATTTTGATGTGCGTTCCGACTGTGTCTTGAGGGTTTCGTAGCTGCGCTTTGTTTCTGCGAGACCAATGTCGATCTGGGCAAGGTTTGCCTTTGTGCGTTCAAGCTCACGTTCCGCTTCCTGTACTTCTGCCTTTGAACGGCTGATACCGGCTGCTTCCTCAAAAAGATAACGGCGGTCTTCTGGCTTTGACGAAAGAATCTGGTCGATCTTACCCTGTTCCATTACGGAGTAGGCTGCTTTACCGACACCAGTGTCCATGAAGAGCTGGCGTACCTTTGTTGCAGTGCACTGTTCTCCATTTATGAAATACTGGTTCTCTCCGTTGCGGTAGATTCTTCTCTTGATTGCGATTTCGGTCTCGTTCATCTGGAGGAGACCGTTTTCATTTGCGATTGTAAGTGTTACTTCTGCCATTGAAAGGGCAGCGCGTGATTCCGTTCCGTTGAAGATGACATCTGCCATGTTTTCGGCACGGAGGTTTTTTGATTTGTTTTCCGCCAATACCCACTTGATGGCATCGACGACGTTACTTTTTCCACAGCCGTTTGGGCCAAGGAGCGCAGTGATTCCGTCTGCGAAATTTATATGTGTACGGTCTGCGAATGATTTGAAACCGAATATTTCAAGACTTTTTAAAAACACGAATTTTCCCCTAATTTAAGTGAGTTATTATAGCAAATATAGGAAAACTTATCAATTAAGCAACTTTTAATGAGAAACTATGAGCGTATTTACTGCTCTTGGGCCAGGTCGTTTGGATCCACAAGCTGTCCCTTGTAGAGCATCTTTGGATAGACCTTGATCTTCAGTTTTTTCTCAAGACGGGCATAGTTCTGCATCTCAAAAGCATCTCCTATGACGCAGTTGATTCCGCTTTTTCCTGCACGTGCTGTACGTCCGCTGCGGTGGATGAAGAAATCTTCCTTTTCCGGCAGGTCCATCTGTATTACGTGGGAAATATCCTGTATGTCCAGTCCTCTGGAGGTAAGGTCGGTCGTGATGAGGACCTTGATTTTTCCTGACCTGAAGCGGTCGATGGCGGCCTTTCTGTCTCTTTTGTCCGTCTTTCCGCTCAGGGAGGCACATTCTATGCCCTTGTACTGGAGTTTTGAGGTTATGTTGTCGATCTGGTCGTTGCGGCTTGTGAATACAAGGAGTTTTTCTGGCTTGACGGCGTTGATGAAGCTTCTCAAGGTGTCGATCTTGTCACGGCGTTCGGCGAAAATAGCCCAATGTGTGATTCTCTTGCGAAGGACATCTTCCATAGGCAGGGTAACAAGCTCGATCTTGTCCTGTTCCGTCTCTCCGGCGTTGAGTCCGTCGCGTGCCTTCTGCAGGATTGTCCTTGTGTAATCGCTTACAGTGGCGGAATTTCCGATAAGCTGGACTTTTCTAGGCAGGCGTTCAAGGAGACCTTCGGTGTCGTCTCGGAGTTCCTTGCTGAGCAACCTGTCGGCTTCGTCCAATACCAGAGTCTCTACGGCATCTGCCTTGAGTTTCTTAAGGTGTATAAGTTCCAGGAGACGCGCAGGACCGCCAATGACGACTTCCGGTTTTTCCCTGAGCATGTCTATCTGGCGGGCGATTGGTGCTCCTCCAATGAGAAGCGCGCATTTTATTCCGCATACAGCCTGAACCTGGTTCTTGATCTGGGATGCAAGCTCATATGTAGGGGAGGCGATCATGAGGCGGACATTTTTCTTTGGATTTTCTGTGGCCATAAGCCGTGTCAAAAGTGGCAGAAGGTAGGCGAATGTTTTGCCTGTACCAGTCTCGCTCTGGAACATGATGTTTTTGCCTGCAGCTATGAGTGGCATGGATTTTGCCTGTACCGCTGTAGGTTCCGTGATTGAAAGTTCCTCAAGTTTTGCGATGATGGTCTGGTCAATTTTAAAATCTGAAAAAGTCATGGCTGAATTATAGAAAGAAACAGCACAAATTGCAATTTGCGTAAAATTGATATTTTTGGCCTTCGAATGTATAATGGACCTATGAAAATCGGTATAGATACCTTTGGCCTTGAACACGGAAAATCCGGTTTTGGCTCTTATCTTCTTTCTCTTTTGAAATGTCTTCCTGATACGGGAGAAGCAAAAATAGAACTTTTTGGTCCTGAATCTGATAGATACGCATACAGTTCCAACAGGGCTTTCGACTACAATGGAATTGAAATCAAGGATTCCATTGCTTCGGAAATGAAATGGCATAGAAGCAAGGCGGACAAATTCTGCAGGCGGAACAACTACGACGTGGTTTTCTATACCGAAGGCTCAAGAATGGTTCCGTCAAAGGCAAAATGTCCTTCTGTTGCCGTAGTAAATTCAATCCTAAGTACCAGACTTTCGGAAGTTGGATTTTGGCAGAAAAAACAGATTGTTAAAGGTCTTTCGTCCATGGATTGCATCATCGCTTCCAGCATGTATGTAAAAAAAGATCTGCTTCGTTGCGGTGTAAAGTGCGGCAGGATTGAGATTGTCCATAACGGTATCGACCACAGCATTTTTTATCCTGATTCTTCCGTTGAAAAGACAGATTTTGCCGACATAAAGCCGTTTGCCATAAAAAAGCCTTACATAATATACGGAAGCCGAATGACAGGTCCTGAAAAGAAACATGTTGAGCTCATAGAGGCCTTCACGAAATTCAAGGAAAAAACGGGACTTCCTCATAGACTTGTAATTGCCGGTGGTGAAGGTGCAGGTTCAGAGGCGGTGCAGAAAACTGCTTTCAATTCTTCTGCGGCCAGTGACATTTTCATGACAGGTTTTTTCCCTCGGGATGGTTTTCCTGAACTTTACCGAAATGCGGAATTCTGCGTGTTCCCTTCCGTGAACGAAGGTGTCGGGTTGCCTGTTCTTGAGGCCATGGCAAGCGGAATTCCTGTGGCTTGCAGCAGGGCAGGCGCGCTTCAGGAAATTGCCGGTGAAAATGTGCTTTATTTTGACAGCGACGACGTCGACAACATGGCGGACTGCATAGAGCAGATTGTAAATGACGAAAAACTACGTGGAAAGCTTGTTTCCACAGGTCTTGAGTGGTCCAAACGCTACTCATGGGAAAAGGCGGCCGAGGAGACCGTGGCCATAATCAAGGACGTCCATAAGAACAGAAAACTTAAGAAATAAAAAAAGGAGCAGGTTGCTTAGAAATCTCTAAGTTGACTGCTCCTTTTTCATTTATACCACCGAGGTTTAAGCTGAAAGCTGCTCCACAAGAAGGGATTCCGCCGCAGGAATGTTTTTCTGTTCGACGATGTCCTTTGTGATCACAAGCTTCTTCTTTCCCTTTACGCTTGGTACTTCATACATAAGGTCAAGAAGGATGTGCTCGACGATGGATCTGAGTCCACGTGCGCCGGTCTTGCTCTTTATTGCGACTTCAGCGATCTGGTCAACGGCTTCGTCATCAAATGAAAGTTCAACATCATCGATGGCAAAGCTTACCTGGAACTGCTTTGTGATGGCGTTCTTTGGTTCAATAAGAATCTTCTTAAGGTCTTCCTTGTTGAGTTCTTTGAGTGCTGTTGTCATTGGGAGACGGCCGATAAGTTCAGGAATAAGACCGAACTTTACAAGATCGTCTGATGTGACCTGGCTCAAGAGTTCCATGCGTTCTTCGCTTGAACGGTGTGTTCCTTCAGCTCCAAAGCCAATCGAAGCTGTTGAAAGACGCTGTTCAATGATCTTGTCCAGACCTACGAAAGCTCCTCCACAGATGAAGAGGATGTTTGTTGTATCGATTTCGAGCATCTCCTGGTTAGGGTGCTTTCTGCCGCCCTGTGGTGGAACAGAAGCCTTAGTTCCTTCAAGGATCTTGAGGAGGGCCTGCTGTACACCTTCACCTGAAACGTCGCGTGTGATCGATGTGTTTTCGCTCTTGCGGCCGATCTTGTCGATTTCATCGATGAAAATGATTCCGCGCTCTGCGGCTGCGATGTCACCGTCTGCGGCATTGATAAGCTTGAGAAGAACATTTTCTACGTCTTCACCTACATAGCCAGCTTCTGTGAGTGTTGTTGCGTCTGCGATTGCAAAAGGAACATTGAGTTTCTGTGCAAGAGTGCGGGCAAGAAGTGTCTTTCCAGAGCCTGTAGGTCCAAGAAGAAGGATGTTTGACTTTTCGATCTTGATTCCGTCTTCTGCCTGCTTTGACTTTGGAATTGAAAGCTGCTTGTAGTGGTTGTAGACTGCTACCGAAAGTACCTTCTTGGCATAATCCTGACCGATTACATACTGGTCAAGGTATTCCTTGAATTCCTTAGGAGTAGGGATGTTTTCCATGTCTATTGGAGCCAGGTTGTGGGCTTCCTCGTTGAGGATTGTCTGGCATGTCGTTATGCAGTGTTCGCAGATGCAGATCTGATCATCAGGTGAACGGACAACGCGTCTGTTGTCGCTTGCCTGATGTCCGCAGAATGCACATACTGGCTGGCTGGATCTACCGAGTCTGGCCATTATTGTACTCCTTTCTTGGCACTATTCATGATGTGGTCGATAATGCCGTAGTTCTTTGCTTCTTCAGCAGGCATGTAGAAGTCACGCTCCATATCGGCAGCGATTTCCTCTTCCTTTTTTCCTGTCTGCTGTGAAAGATATTTGATGCTCATCTTCTTGAGACGTCCGATTTCCTTTGCCTGGATGGCGATATCGCTTTCCTGGCCCTGGGTTCCTCCCCAAGGCTGGTGGATCATTACGCGGCTAGAAGGAAGGGCATAGCGCTTTCCTTTTGTTCCGCCTGCGAGAATGATTGCGCCCATGCTTGCAGCCTGTCCCATGCAGATTGTCTGGATGTCGCATCGTACGTACTGCATTGTATCGTAGATTGCAAGGCCGGCAGTAACCGAACCACCTGGGCTGTTGATATACATGCTGATGTCTTTTTCAGGATTTTCACTTTCAAGATAAAGAATCTGTGCAACGATAAGGTCTGCAGTCTCATCTCGGATTTCACCGTCGACAAAAATGATTCTGTCTTTCAAAAGACGGGAATAAAGGTCATAAGCTCTTTCGCCGTTTCCGCTTCTTTCAATGACTGTAGGTACAAGTGAATTCATATATTCGTTCATTAGTTCTTCCCTTTGATAATAGTTTCTTTATTAAATATAAGAAATAAAATGGAAAATGCAAACAAAACCAGTCTATTTCCAAGGCGAAATATACAAAAATAAACCACAAGACACCGTTTTTTCACCTGAAAGCAAGTCATTTGCGGCGATCTTGTGGTTTTATGATGTCAATCAAAGAAAATTAGTTGTTCTTGAAGAGGTCAGCGAATGCTACCTTGTCTCCCTTTGAAACCTTAACCTGTGTGTAGAGGTCGTCAAAGAGCTTTCTTTCCTTGATTTCGTCGATGATGTATTCCTTTGCGCGTGGTTCATCGTAGTACTTCTTGATTTCTTCAACTGAAGCACCAGATTCCTCTGCAAGTCTTGAATATTCTGCTTCAACTTCTTCTGGAGTTACAGAGATGTTCTTTTCGCGGAGGAGAGCGTCAACGATAAGGCGTGACTTGAGCATCTTTTCTGCGTTTCCAGTCCACTGCTCAAGCATAGCTTCCTTTGTCTGGCCGCTTGCTGCGATCATCTTTTCAAGCTGTTCTGGAGTTGTGCGGAACTGCTGAGCCATCATTGACCAGCGGTGCTCGTTTTCTGCTGCAACCATTGATGCTGGGAGAACGATTGGGTTCTTTTCAACAAGCTGGTCAAGGAGAGACTGAGACTTTACTTCTGCGATCTTTCTCTTGAGGTTTGCTTCAAGACCCTTTGTGATGTCCTTCTTGAGGTCATCCAATGTCTTGTACTTTTCGTTTACGTCCTGTGCGAGGTCATCGTCGAGGGCAGGGAGATCACGAACCTTGATTGCCTTAACTGTTACGCTGATCTTCTTTGTCTTTCCTGCGAGATCTTCGTTTGCGTCATCCTTTGCGTAAGACTTTGTGATTTCCTTTGTATCACCTTTCTTCATTCCGATGATGTCGTCGTCGATCTTGTAGATGTTCTCTCCTGTTCCTACTGTGAATACGAAACCTTCGCGCTTTGAACCGTCTACTACAGAACCGTCATCAGCAAGTTCGCTGTAGTCGATTGTAACGATGTTGTCCTTTTCTACTGGATCTCCATCCTTCTTGTCTACAACCATTGCGTTGCGTTCCTGGATAGCCTTAAGTTCCTCATTGAGTTCCTTTTCGCCAACTTCGCACTGTGGTTCCTTGACTTCGATCTTTGAGAAATCCTTTACTTCTACAGTTGGGAATACGTCATATACAACTGTGAAAACAAGGTCCTTTTCTGTGCTGAATTCAGGAATCTTGTCATTCTCAAGACGTGGCTGTGAATATGGAAGAGGGCGGATATCCTTTGCATCTTCCTCTGCGAAAATCTGGTTCAATGATTCATCGATAAGGTCTGCAAGAACTTCCTGCTTGAGTGAATCACCGTACTTCTGCTCAAGAACCTTTGGAGGAACTTTTCCCTTGCGGAAACCAGGGAGCTGAACATTCTTTGCATACTTTGCGATGTTCTTGCTGTAGCCTGCTGCTACTTCTTCTTTTGCGATTGTTGCAGTGAGCTTAACTGCTGAATTGTCAAGTTTTGTAACTTCCTTTGTAACTTTCACGGGAAACTCCTGAAAAAAAATATTTGGCAATATACTGCCGTATCAAAAAAAAAAGCGATTTGAAAACTCAAATCGCTTCGTCGTCGAGCGGAAAACGGGAATCGAACCCGCAACATCGACCTTGGCAAGGTCGCGCTCTAC
>JAGHUO010000127.1 GCA_018064785.1 Candidatus Treponema equi | reverse complement strand
AAGGCATTCTCGACCCTTGTGATCAATTCCTCGTCGGCCTTGAAGTCAGGAGAAGAAGATGTTTCCGCGCCGACTTTTTTAGTTCCGCCTGTCTCAGGAAGCACCTGGATGACCATTCCGCCTGCGCCTTTTACACGGCCCGTTGTGTCCATGAAGATGCGTGTGCTGAATGCGGTGTTGATCTGTTCCGACTGGTTGAAATACCAGGCAAGGTCTTTAGTGATGTTCTTGTAGAGTGTTTCTACGGAACTTACCTGAGGGCTCTTGTCTCCAGGGTGTGCTTTTGTGATTGTCATTGTTCCGTTGCCAAGGAAGGGAGCAAGATCCCAGCTTTCAAGGGGCTTGTCGATTGGAATGTGGTCCTCGAGAAGATATCCACGGACATATCCCGTGCTGTCTGCTTCTACGGCAAATCCCTTTGCAGGTCCGTCGCATTCATATCGCCACGAGATGTGTTCCTGGCCTTTCATTGTCGGCATCATGAGGGCTGCGCATAATGAAGCCTGCCCAAGAACCATAGTTTCAAGGATTCCCGTTTTGTGCTGGGCGCGCATCTGGTTTACAAAATTTGTTCCGTGAAAAAGGGCACCGCGTATTCTTCCGTCTGCCATGACAAAAATCGCCATCTCGTCTTTCTCAATGGAAGCAAGATGTTCCAAAAGTTCCTTGTCTTCAATCTGTGCTTTGATCATGAAAATAATATACTAATTATCTCAGCAAAAGTCATGCCATGAACCATATTAAATGCCGGCGCTAATGAATGGTAGTGAATTCAAGATGACAAGTTCCGTCAATTTCTTTACACTTGAATTGAGCATAAGAATGTTTGATTTGATTGTTAATGGCGTTGCCGGAGTCGTTGATGTTATCCTCTGTTGTGATCTGTTTTTCCACTTTTATGACTGGAGATTCGAAAAAAGGAAGGGACTTTTACTGTGCTGCCTGATATTCTTTCTGGCTGCCGTAGCAAATCTTACCTTCGTAGGAATATTCATAAAAGATCCTGTCGTGGCAAACTATGAAAGGATCAGCGTTACGATAATCCTTGGCCTTACCATGTGCTTCATTGGATACCGTGCCAAGCCGATGGAGATAATCCTTCTTTTTGGAATCTTCTACATTTTTGAAATCATTGCGGAATCCCTTTACATGTTCATTCTTGCCGTTTTCAGAATTGATTACTGCACCAACATTCAGGGAACCGCCGGAACGGAAATAATTTTCGTTGCCCTGCAGAAATTCCTTACCCTGTTGATTTCAAAAGCCTATCAGAAGCTGATTGGCAGAAAGAAAAGGATGATTGAAGGAAAACTCTATGTCTGCCTTCTTTTCCTTCCGCTTGTAACGATTTTCATCTGCGTCTATCTCTATCGCATGGAAACCTGTTCCCCAAAGGACAAGACTTTCATTGACATAGCCGTTCCACTTCTGGTATTCAGCAATGCCATAGTTCTTGCGGTTGTCGAAAAACTTTCCCGTCTGCAGAACGACCACTACGAGCTTGATTTCTACAAACAGAAAGTCGATATGGAGAAACAGTATTACGACCATCTTGATGAAATAGAACAGAAGCAGGTCTCGGTCCGTCACGACATAAAGCACTATATTTCCGTAATGAAAGTCCTGGCTGAAGAAAACAGGATGGACGACCTTAAGAAACTCATACTTTCTTTTGAAAGCGGAATGGCCAACATCACTCCCCAGGTCTACACCAACAACAGAATGGTCAACGCTATTTTGTCTGAAAAGAAATCCGTGGCAGAGAAGAACGGAATCATCATAAACTTTACCGTTGAGCCTGGGGTGGACCTTGCCTATCTCAATGACCTTGATGCCATTTCCCTTTTTGGCAATCTCATAGACAACGCCATCCGTGCGGAAACAGAATGCGATGTCCTTAACAAGGAAATTACCTTCAACCTTTTTGAAGGCGACGGTCAGTTCAACATACTGAACATCAGCAATCATTTTGTAAAAGTTGAAGTCAAGGGCGGCAAATATCTGACCACAAAGAAGGAAGACGGAATCCACGGAATCGGCCTAAAGAACGTGGAGCACATCGTGGCAAAGTACAATGGCATTTTCAGTACGGAACGTGACGGAAATGTCTTTGAAGTGACAGTATGCCTTCCAAAGAACAGAAAACCTTCATTGAAATAATCTGAAAGGAAATAACAAATTCCTTTCATGACAAGGGAATGACATACCACGGAATTTCAATTATAATTGTTGACCTATGGATAACGAGAAAATCAAGGAAATGCTTCTGGACATAGAGCCTTCTGAACTGGATTTTACTGTCATCATGACGGGAAAGGACAGCAAAAGGGTTAATGGCCTTTATAAATCCGACACAAGGGAAATCCTTCTTCACAATAAGAATTTCAAGACTGACAACGAGCTGATCTATACGGCAATTCATGAATACACACATCATCTTACAAATGAGCAGGACATCATTGCCAACGGCGGAAAGGAACCACCACATTGTTCAAAGAGCCACACAAACGCATTCTGGGCAAAGTTCCATGCATTGCTTGAGGTTGC
>JAGHUO010000139.1 GCA_018064785.1 Candidatus Treponema equi | reverse complement strand
GGGTAAATTCAACGGAAGTAGAATCACCAAATTTGACTCCGTCTGCATCCTTGAGGCTGCCCTTGACTACAAAGCGGATTATGCTTCCGGCTGGAAGCCATCTGCTTTCGTCCGTCTTTGCCTTGCAGTTGAACCATATTTCCCTGCTGCTCTTTATCACTGGAGATTCAAAATATTCCGCATAGTCCACCGCTTCTTCATCCGCGCTGGCAGAACGCCTCATATAAAGTTCAAAGTAGTTCTTGTATGCGTCCGGATTTTCCGCCGTTGCTATGCACGACTCATCTATTGCCTTTGAGAAGCGGATCTTGATTGGTGTCGTGCGCACCACGTTCGTGGAATAGTTTACTGGTTCCGTGGTTGTGACCCTAGGTCGTGTTCCGCACCATGGAACAAGGGTGATCTGACCAACATCCTTTATGATGGTGATTTCAACCTTTGCTTCGGATGCGCCATCCATTGATGAATTGTCAACCTTTCTGTACTGAATTACCGATGAACCAAGCTGGTCATCCAGAGTCTTTGTGTCGTCATAGTTTTCAAAGGCTGCCCATCTGAGGAACTCGGAACCGTCTTCGGCGTAGAATTCCACAATGAAAGGAACTCCGACCTTGGCCGCAACGGCAGAAGATGAAACACTTCCTGTACCCGTCTTTGCGATTACCGCAACATTGACCGTGGTGGCACACCATGGAACAAGGGTAATCTGACCAACATCCTTCATGATGGTAATTTCAACTTTTGACTCGGTTGAACCTTCAACTGCCTGATTGTCAACTTTTCTGTACTGTATTACGGATGGTCCAAGCTGATCTGCCAGAGTTTTCGTATCGTCATAGTTTTCAAAAGCAGCCCAGTTAAGGAACTTCTCATCCTTGGCAGCATAGAATTCCACTACAAACGGAACACCGACCTTTGCAGTGACGCTTGACTTTGATACTTCTCCGGTGCCCGCCTTTGCGATCACCGAAACATTGACCGGGCTTGCCTTGCTTATTGTAACTTCCTCAGCGATCTTCTCCCTGACATCCAGATTGGAATTAAGGAAGTTCTCGCAGGAATTCAATGCCAATACCAAAAGAGCTACCGCTACGATAGAAGAAAAGAGTTTTCTCATGATTGTTCTCCGACTTTTATTTACTGATGCTCAAGTTTCTGTAATATTACTTAATTCTGACTGAAACAGCCGGAATAATCAAGGAAAAAAAATGATTTATCTATGAAAGAAAATTTTTGTGCAGAAAAAAAACACCTCTGCGAATGACCACAGAGGTGCCCTAAATCAGATTAAAAGCCAGCTAAAGATTAGAAGTAAGCTGCTGTCTTGACTTCCCAGTCGATGATTTCTTCCGGCTTGAAGAAGATGTTGATTTCGCGTTCTGCACTTTCATCACTGTCACTTGCGTGGATGATGTTGCAGTTTGTGTGAAGGCCAAAGTCACCGCGGATTGTTCCAGGAGCAGACTCTGTCACCTTTGTTGCACCAACAAGCTTGCGAACGAGAGTAACGCATTCATCACCCTGCCAAACCATTGCAACTACTGGAGCACTTGTGATGTAGTCAACCAGTTCACCAAAGAATGGCTTTTCCTTGTGTTCCGCATAGTGCTTTTCTGCAACTTCTTTTGTAATCTGAATCATCTTAAGGCCAACAAGCTTGAGGCCCTTTCTTTCAAGGCGAGTAATTACTTCGCCAACGATCCTGCGGTTAAGTACCCCAGGCTTAAGCATTGTATAACATCTGTTTCCCATAGGTGAAAATATATCAGAATGAGGTATAAAATTCAATTTGGGAATTCGTTGCTTAATTAATGCCAAATATATATAAAACCTGCTCCCGCACGGAACCATGCCAAAGCTGCTCCGGTGCTCCTTTTCATCAGTAAAAGCAGCAGGCTTTGCCTCCTGAGTCCTATTGGTTCGCAAGTCGCATTTTGTCATGAACCCGTGCTACGCAGGTTTCAGCTCTTTTTCTTTAGCATTTGTTTTGCAACGCTATCAAATTGAATTTTATAGTTGCTTAGATTTTCACCTGTGCTCATTCTTTTAATGTTTAATTTCTGCAAATGCGTTATATTTAAGACATCAACTTATATGAGGTACCCCTATGAAAAAGATCTTTTATTTATTGGCTGCCATTGCCACATTTTTGCTTGCTGGATGCAAGAGCACCAGTGTCTCACAGAAAGCAATCACACCTTCTGCCCTCTGCGGAGAATGGAAGATAGCAAGTCTGAGCGGTTTTGATTCCGCAAAAATTCCTGAAGCAACACTTTCGGTCATGGCAAAAGACGAAGATGAATATGCTATCAACGGATTCAGCGGTGTAAATACTTTCTTTGCTAATGTAAAGGACAGCGCTGACGTTTTTCCAATCGGCAACAACCTTGCTTC
>JAGHUO010000142.1 GCA_018064785.1 Candidatus Treponema equi | reverse complement strand
GGAGCCATTTCGTGCTGAGCTGGAGCAACTTCATTATGTTCTGTCTTTGAAAGGATACCGTACTTCCAGAGTGTATCGTTAAGGTCTTCCATGTACTTTACAATGCGTGGGTTGAGGGCTGCAAAGTACTGGTCATCCATTTCCTGACCCTTTGAAGGCTTTGCACCAAAGAGTGTGCGGCCTGTCATGCGAAGGTCCTTGCGCTGTGCCCAGAGGTCATGGTCAACAATGAAGTATTCCTGTTCTGGACCAACTGTTGTAGCAACATGGCTTACATCCTTTCCAAAGAGCTTGAGGATGCGTTTTGCCTGTGTATCAAGTGCTTCCATAGAGCGGAGTAATGGAGTCTTCTTATCGAGAGCTTCACCTGTGTAAGAACAGAAAGCTGTAGGAATACAAAGTGTATGTTCCTTGATGAATGGGTAAGATGTTGGATCCCAAACTGTGTAACCACGAGCTTCAAATGTTGCACGGTGTCCACCACTTGGGAAAGAAGATGCATCAGGTTCACCCTTTACAAGTTCTTTTCCAGAGAATGACATGATTACTGTTCCATCATCCTGTGGATTGATGAATGAGTCGTGCTTTTCAGCTGTAACACCAGTAAGTGGCTGGAACCAGTGTGTATAGTGTGTTGCACCCTTTTCGATAGCCCATTCTTTCATGGCGTGAGCAACAACATTTGCAACATCAAGCTGAAGTGGTTCACCATTATCCAAAGTCTTCTTAAGAGCTTTGAATGTTTCTTTAGGAAGACGGTCTTTCATTGTCTTCTGATTGAATACCATGCTTCCGAATAATTCAGGAACGTTTGTCATTTTATAACCCCCATTTTAGGAAAATAAAAAAGGCGCCGCTGATCTCGTAAATCAACGGCGCCTTTGTCGTATGCGAATACTCTACAGTATTCTAAAAATTGTTACTTGTAATTTTCGGAACTAAACTCCCCTTACTTCCAAGGGCAGCAAGACCATTCATTAGATTTCAACTTCTCCCTGGAAGAGAACCTTTGTGTCACCAGTAAGGAACACGTTCATTCCATCATAAGATACCGTCAGCTTACCGCCACGAACAGTAACTGTAATATCTTCATTGATCTTACAGTATCCGTTGAGGATGGCAGCAACGACAGCAGCACATGCACCCGTACCACAGGCTGGAGTTTCCCCGTTTCCGCGTTCCCATGTACGCATCTTGAGTTCGTTTGGTCCGACTACACGCACGAATTCAGTGTTGATTCTTTCAGGGAAGGCTTCGTGATGCTCAAAGAGAGGTCCGATTGCAGGAACATCAACCTTGTCCACGAAGTCGCAGAATACTACGGCGTGAGGGTTACCGATGTTTACGCAGGTAACGTTGTACTTTGTTCCGGCTACATCAAGTTCCTCATTAACAACTGCATTCACATTGAGTGAATCAATCTTGCTTTCCTTAAGTGTTGTTGGAATAAGGTTGTTCTTGAATTCAATGTAACCCATGTTGACTGTTACTGTATCTGTCTTACCTGCAAGCTTGTAGAGCTTAAGTCTCTTTACACCAGCCTGAGTTTTGATTGTAATCTCAGCAGTAGTTTCTTCCTTGTTGTGGCGGTCTGCAATTCCAGAAATATTGTTGTCGTAGAGATATTTTGAAACACAGCGCATGGCGTTACCAGCCATCTGGCCTTCACTACCGTCCTGATTGAAGAACCTCATGCTTGCATCAGCCTTGTCTGAGTTTCCAACAAGAACAAGGGAGTCTGCACCGATACCGTCACGTCTATTGCAGAGGCGAACTGCAAGTCCACCAGGATTGTTGATGAACTGTTCGCGTGTATCGATGATGATGAAGTCATTTCCAGTTGCAGACATTTTTGTAAACTTGATAGTCTGACGGCTTGTGCGAAGCTGATTGATGTCGATGAGCTCAACATTTTCCGCACTGTATTTTGACTTAAGACAGTTTGCAAGGGCGTTGGCTGTATCGATTGCTGTAAGACATGGAATGTCGCGCTCAACAGCATGGCGTCTCATCTTAACTGAGTCGGCACGAGGATCTCTTCCCTTTGCGGATGTTGAGATTACATAATCGATTTTACCCGAATCCATCACTGTAAGAAGATTGTCTTCAGCATTTTCATGAATCTTGTTTACAGTTTCAACTTCCATGCCAAAGTCGCGCAAGGTTTCTGCGTTACCTTCAGTTGCATAAAGCTTGAATCCCATTTCATAGAACTTTCTTGCAAGTGAAGGAAGTTCGTAGCGGTCTGTCTTTCTTACGCTGAACAATACTCCGCCTGAACGCTTCATATTGTAGCCAGCACCGATGAGTCCCTTGAACAAAGCTTCTTCCATTGTAGAGGCGATTCCAAGAACTTCACCAGTTGACTTCATTTCTGGTCCAAGGTGGGTATCAACATCCATGAGCTTTTCAAAGCTGAATACAGGAACCTTGACTGCAAAGTAAGGCGGAATTCTGTAAAGTCCTGTTCCGTATCCCATATCCTTGATTTTTTCACCGAGCATTGCACGGACAGCAAGGTCTACCATTGGAACATTTGTAACCTTTGAAATATATGGAACTGTACGGCTTGAACGAGGATTTACTTCAATGATGAAAAGCTCGTTGTTATAGATGAGGTACTGGATGTTTACAAGTCCCTTTGTTCCAAGAGCAAGTGCAAGTTCGCGGGACTGGCGGATGATCTTTTCGCGGATAACGTCATTAAGGTTCCAGCTTGGGTAAACTGCAATTGAGTCACCAGAGTGAATACCTGTACGTTCAATGTGTTCCATGATTCCAGGAATGAGGATGTCTTCACCGTCACAGATGGCATCAACTTCAAGTTCCGTACCCATCTTGTACTGGTCGATGAGGATTGGATTTTCAATGCCCTGGGCAAGGATGATCTTCATGTATTCCTTTACATCATCATCATTGAAGGCGATGATCATGTTCTGACCGCCAAGAACATAACTTGGGCGGAGGAGAACCGGATATCCAAGTTCCTTTGTTGCGTTCAAGGCTTCGGCTTCTGTAAGAACTGTAAGTCCCTTAGGGCGCTTGATGTCCAGTCGTTCGCAAAGTTCGTCAAATCGTTCGCGGTCTTCTGCAAGGTCAATTGCATCTGCACTTGTACCAAGGATTCTGATTCCCTGGTCTGCAAGGAAGTTTGCAAGCTTGATTGCTGTTCCGCCACCAAAGGCAACTACGACACCTACAGGCTTTTCCGTATTGATTACACCCATTACATCTTCTGGTGTAAGAGGTTCAAAATAAAGTCTGTCTGAAGTATCAAAGTCTGTAGATACAGTTTCAGGGTTATTGTTGATTGTAACAACATCATAGCCAAGGCGTTTCAAAGCCCATACACACTGAACCGAAGCATAGTCGAATTCAATACCCTGACCGATGCTGATAGGACCAGAACCGAGAACTATGATTGTTCCCTTACCAGATGCTGTCTTTGCGGCAAGATGTTCCTTTGCTTCGTTTTCTGCATCATAGGTTGCGTAGAAGTATGGAGTCTCTGCGTTGAATTCTCCGGCACAGGTATCTACCATTTTGAAGCTTGACGGAATATGTGCAAGCTTTCCTTCCTTTACGAGGGCAGCGGCTTTTTCTGCATCTGCAAGATTTCCGCCTGAACCGATGATTTTCTTTCCGCTGATCTTTTCGATTACAGCATCAGGATATCCAAGGTTCTTTGCCTTTGCATAAAGTTCTGTTGTAAGCTCTTCCTTTTCAAGCTGATGTTCCATGTTTGCAAGATTCTGAAGCTTGCAGAGGAACCACATGTCAACTTTTGTAATGTCGTGGATTTCTTCAAGAGACATGATTCCGCGTCTGATTGCCTGGAAGATTGCAAAGATTCTCTGGTCCGTACAGTGGGCAACGCGAGCCTTGATTGATTCGTCGTTTTCTTCTTCGAATACAGGAAGGTTAAGTGACTTAACGCCAACTTCTGCACCGCGGGCTGCCTTCATGATTGCCTGCTCGAAAGTCTGACCGATAGCCATGACTTCACCGGTAGCCTTCATCTGAGTTCCAAGGTCGCGCTTTGCATAGACGAACTTTTCAAACGGGAACTTAGGCATCTTTACTACAACGTAATCGAGAACAGGTTCAAAACATGCCGCAGTTTTCTTTGTAACGTAGTTTGGAATTTCATCCAGTGTGTAACCGATGGCAATGAGGGCTGCAACCTTTGCAATCGGATAACCTGTTGCCTTTGAAGCAAGGGCAGATGAGCGGCTAACACGAGGGTTAACTTCGATGACTGCATATTCAAAAGTATCAGGATTAAGTGCGAACTGACAGTTACAGCCACCTTCCATTCCAAGTGATGAAATGATGTTGAGGGCAGCCGAACGGAGCATCTGGTATTCCTTGTCGCTCAAAGTTACTGCAGGAGCAATAACGATTGAGTCACCGGTGTGGACTCCGACAGGATCAAAGTTTTCCATTGAACAGACAGTAAGAACATTTCCAGCACTGTCGCGCATAACTTCAAACTCAATTTCCTTCCAGCCGGAAATACATTTTTCAACAAGGATCTGATGGATTGGAGAACGATGGAGACCGTTGTGTGCAATCTCATCCATTTCTGCATCATTGTGAACGATACCGCCACCAGTACCACCAAGGGTAAAGGCAGGACGGATGATTGCAGGATAACCGATTACATTTTTTACAAAGTCATAGGCATCTTCGTAAGTTGTAACAACCTTTGAAGGAATGCAAGGTTCACCGATGGCTTCCATTGTATCCTTGAACATCTGGCGGTCTTCTGCCTTGTCAATAGTTTCAGGCTTTGCACCAAGAAGCTTTACATTGTGCTTTTCAAGGAATCCTGACTTTGCAAGTTCCATTGAAAGAGTAAGACCTGTCTGTCCACCCAAAGTTGAAAGAAGTGAATCAGGTTTTTCCTTTTCAATGATTCTCTGAATTGTTTCAGGAATGAGAGGTTCAATATAAATCTGATCTGCCATTGTATGGTCAGTCATCAATGTAGCCGGGTTTGAGTTTACAAGAACAACTTCAAGCCCCTGTTCCTTCAAAGCCTTACAAGCCTGGCTACCTGCATAGTCAAATTCCGCGGCCTGTCCGATGATGATTGGACCAGAACCGATTACCATTACTTTATGTATGTCTTTATTAAGTGGCATAATTATTCTCCCGTTTTCCTTAAGCTTCGTTAATCAACTTTACAAAATCATCGAACAGAAAGCTTGTATCCAAAGGACCCGCACAAGCTTCAGGATGGAACTGAACGCTGAAAGCAGGAGTGCTTGTATATCTTACACCTTCGCAGGTATTGTCGTTTGTGTTGATGAAGCTGAGTTCTGCACCGGCTGGCAATGTGTCGTTCTTTACAGCATAACCGTGGTTCTGTGTAGAAATGTAAACGCGGCCGGTTGAAAGCTGTTTGACAGGCTGGTTTGGTCCACGATGGCCGTACTTGAGTTTTTCAGTGTCGGCACCCATGGCCAAAGCAAGGAGCTGATGACCAAGACAGATTCCAAAGATTGGAACTTTCTTTGCAACAAGCTTCTGAATTTCGGAAATGATTCTTGTATTTTCCTTTGGATCTCCAGGACCGTTGCTGAGCATGATTCCGTCTGGATTCTTTGCAAGGATTTCTTCAGCAGTCATAAGTGCGCTTACGGTCTCAACTTCAAGACCGCGCTTGAGGAGTTCACGGCGGATGTTGGCCTTTGCACCAAAATCCCAGAGGACAACTCTCTTGCCCTTTCCGTCTTTCATTGCTTCTGCCTGGTCGTAGATTTTTGTTCCGTCATTTTTTACAGGAACAAATCTATATTCTGCAGATTCAGTGAAGACTGTCTTTGCATCTTCTTCGATGGCACTGGCACTGCCAGTTACGCTTTCTACAGCCTGCTCGATTTTATATGATTTTATTTTTTCAAGAAGTGCGGATTTCTTTGATTCGTCCTTGAGGCTTTCAAGAACAGATTTTGCCTCATCACCGCTTCCACTTACGATCATCCCGTTCATGACACCTGACTCACGGAGAATCTTTGTAAGGGCGCGTGTATCGATTCCGGCTAGACCGATTATATTCTGCTTCTTGAGCCATTCTTCAAGTTTTCCACCACAACGGAAGTTTGAAGGATCTTCACACATATCCCTTACGATATAGCCACGGACATGGCATCTGTCGCTTTCAAAATCTTTTTCGATTACACCGTAGTTTCCGATAAGCGGGAAAGTCTGTGTGACAATCTGACCGAAATAGCTTGGATCCGTGAGAGTCTCAAGGTAGCCATTCATTCCGGTTGTAAAAACTGTTTCACCTGTAATAACCCCTTCTGCACCAAAGGCTGTTCCTTCAAAGACACGACCGTTGGCAAGAATCAGATAAGCAGTATTTTTCACTTTGTCCTCCAATATATCTTTTCTCTAGTTGTTTTTCTCGTTCATTTTTTTGAAGCAGAAGTTGCACAATCCTTCATCTGCTCCAAGGCTCATGGCTCCTTCAAGGCTCAAGTATCCCAAGGAGTCGGCGCCGATAATCTTTGCTATCTCATCAAGACTGTTGTTGCAGGCAATGAGATTCTTGCAGTCAGGGACATCAGTACCGTAGTAGCATGGTGCGACAAAAGGTGGCGATGAAATTCTCACATGAACTTCCGTGGCACCAGCGTCGCGCACAAGCTGAACAATGTGGCCACTTGTAGTTCCGCGTACAATGGAATCGTCTATGAGCACTACCCTTTTACCCTTGACTGTAGTAGCAACAGGATTGAGCTTTATTTTAACCTTATTTGTCCTTTCTGTCTGTCCCGGGTTGATGAAAGTACGTCCGATGTACTTATTTTTTACAAATCCCATCCCATACGGAATCTTGCTTTCTTCCGCATAACCAAGGGCAGCATCAAGACCGCTGTCAGGTACTCCAATGACCACATCGGCTTCAACCGGATGTTCCTTTGCAAGGATGCGGCCGGCTTTCACTCTGGATTCATGAACGCTTACACCATCGATCACAGAGTCCGGACGAGCAAAGTAGATGTACTCAAAGACACAAAGTGATTTCTTTTCTTTCTTGCAATGTGTCTTTATGGATTTGATTCCGTCTTCGCTGAACACGAGGATTTCACCAGGCTCAATGTCGCGGACAAATTCAGCACCTACAACATCAAGGGCACAGGTTTCAGAAGCAATCACATACTGGCCGTCATCAAGTTTTCCGTAGCACAAAGGTCTATATCCCTTTGGATCACGGACAGCCACAAGTTTATCACCAGTCATTATGACAAGGGAATATGCCCCCTCGATTTTTACCATTGTTGAACTGATGGCACTTTCAATATTTGTGCATGTAAGGCGTTCCTTTGTAAGAAGATAGGCAATGGTCTCAGTATCGCTTGTTGAATGGAAAATCGATCCCTGAAGCTCCAGCTGCTGGCGAAGCTCGCGGGAATTGGTAAGGTTTCCGTTGTGGGCAACCGCAAGATTTCCGTTAAGACGATGTACTTCAATAGGCTGGACATTGGCATGGATGTTGGCACCTGTTGTTCCGTAGCGCACATGTCCTACAGCCATTGTGCCTTCTCCTAGAGAGGAAAGACTTTCCTTTGTAAAGACATCGGAAACAAGACCAAGGTCCTTGCAGGAAGAAAACTCGCCTTCGTTATTTACAACGATACCACAGGATTCCTGTCCACGATGCTGGAGCGAAAACAATCCAAGATAGACTTTTGAAGCAAGGTCAGCTTTCACATTTGTCCATACACCAAAGACACCGCATTCCTCATGCAACTTGTTTTCTTCGAACATTTATTTAGCCCCCAAGCTTGCCTTAACAAGACCAGTGAAAAGTGGATGAGGTCTGTTAGGACGGCTCTTGAATTCCGGATGGAACTGAACGCCAACATAGAAATCATTTTCTGCAATCTCTACAGTTTCTACTATATAATTGTCAGGACTTGTACCACTGATTGTAAGACCGGCGTTTTCCAAAGTCTCGCGGAAGTCATTGTTGAACTCGTAGCGGTGGCGATGACGTTCGCTGATTTTTTCTGCGCCGTAGCATTCAGCCATTTTTGTACCGGCCTTGATCTTGCAAGGATAGGCACCAAGCCTTAAAGTTCCGCCCTTTGCAACGCTGTCGTTCTGGTCAGGAAGGAAGTCGATTACTTTGTACTGGTTGTCCGCGTCGAATTCACCGCTGTTGGCATTCTTAAGACCTGCGACAAAACGCGCAAAACTGATTACTGCGATCTGCATACCAAGACAGATTCCAAGATACGGAACATTGTTCTTGCGGCAGTAGTTTGCAGTAAGAATCATTCCTTCGATTCCACGTTCACCGAATCCACCTGGAACGATAACTCCATCAACACCGGAAAGAATTTCCACAACAGTAGAATCATTTATTGTTTCACTGTCGATCCACCTGATGCTTACTTCCGCACCAAGACCGTAGCCTGCATGGCGCAAAGCTTCCGCAACAGAAAGATATGCATCGTGGAGCTGAACATATTTTCCAACAAGACCGATAGTAACCTTTTTGCTAAGGTTATGGATTTTATCAAGCATCGAGCTCCATTCAGTAATGTCTGCTTCAGGACTTGTGATTCCAAGAAGACGGCAGACAGTATCGCTCATGTGCTGTTTCTTAAGCATGACTGGAACTTCATAAAGGCTTGGAAGGGTAAGATTTTCGATTACGCAGTCTTCCGAGACATTACAGAACATTGCAACCTTCTTGAAGATTGCAGGCTCAAGCTTTTCATCACAGCGAAGAACGATGATGTCCGGCTTGATTCCCATTCCCTGGAGTTCCTTTACGCTGTGCTGGGTTGGCTTTGTCTTGTGTTCGTCCGAACCACTTAAGAATGGAAGAAGGGTTACATGAATGTAGATTGCATTTTCACGGCCAACTTCAAGTCCTACCTGACGGATAGCCTCGATGAAAGGCTGGCTTTCGATATCACCTGTAGTACCGCCGACTTCTGTAATTACAACATCAGCATCAGACTGCTTGCCGACATTGTAAATGAATTCCTTGATTTCGTTTGTGATGTGCGGAATTACCTGAACAGTTTCTCCGAGGTATTCACCGCGGCGTTCCTTGTTCAGTACGTTCCAGTAGACTTTTCCAGATGTAAGGTTTGAATACTTGTTGAGGTCCTCATCGATGAAGCGTTCGTAGTGTCCAAGATCAAGGTCTGTTTCAGCACCGTCTTCAGTAACATAGACTTCACCGTGCTGATAAGGACTCATTGTACCCGGATCTACATTGATGTATGGATCTAGTTTCTGAGATGCTACTTTTAATCCTCTGGATTTTAAAAGACGACCAAGACTTGCAGCTGTAATTCCTTTTCCGAGACCAGAAACTACACCGCCCGTAACGAAAATATACTTTGTATTTTTCATATAACCCCACAAAAAGAGAGGCCGCAGACAAAATCTCCTATGGCATTCATAAAGAAACTTTGTTTGCGACCTCATTGTCGTATACGGGATTGTATCCTATCACTTTCCGCTCTTTTTTTGAACGAGTTTAGGAATACAATTCCGATTTTTACAATGATATTTAACTATAGGTTTGTATAGCCCATAAGATACTTATCGATTTCCCTTGCACATTCGCGCCCTTCTGCAATTGCCCATACAACAAGGGACTGACCGCGTCTCATGTCACCGCAAGCAAAAACCTTTTCTACGCTTGTCTTGTACTTACCTTCGTCGGCAGCTACAGTTCCGCGCTGTGTCATTTCTGTACCGAAAGCCTTTGCTGTATATTCTTCTGCACCAAGGAAGCCTGCAGCTACAAGAATCATGTCGGCCTTGAGTTCCTTTTCAGAACCTTCGATTTCACAGAGTTTTCTCTGTCCGTCAACATTCTTGAATTCAACCTGAACAGTCTTAATTCCTGTTACATGACCGTCCTTCTGATAGATTTCCTTGATTGTTGTCTTGTATACGCGTGGATCTTCACCCTGTGTTGCAATAACTTCCATCTGGCCGTAGTCAGTCTTGAGGACCTTTGGCCACTGTGGCCATGGATTGTTTTCTGCGCGTTCAACAGGAGGCTTTGGCATCATCTCAAGGGCAACAACATTTGCAGCGCCAAGACGAACACAAGTACCTGTACAGTCGTTACCTGTGTCACCGCCACCAACGATGATTACATGCTTGCCTCTTGGATCCATGTCGCCAAGAGAGAATGGTTGTGCACCCTTTACAACTTCCTTTGTAACGGCTGTAAGGAAATCAACTGCAGGATAAATTCCCATTGAATCTTCGCCAGCTACATTAAGCTTGCGAGCCTTCTTTGCACCGCAGCAGAGGGCAACAGCATCGAATTCCTTAAGGAGTTCTTCTGCCTTTTTGTCTGCACCAA
>JAGHUO010000002.1 GCA_018064785.1 Candidatus Treponema equi | reverse complement strand
GAAGACATTACTCCGCAGCCGACATAAGGAACACCGACCATTTCAAAAAGTCCCTGAAGAGTTCCGTCCTCGCTGTATGTTCCGTGCATTACGAAGAATACAACATCAGTGGAGATTGTTTTTCCACCGCACATGAAAGCAGCGGAAGTTCCGCCACCCGGAATCACATTGACCCTCTTTGCTTCATCGGCATGGACTTCAAGCTTTGCGTCAGGATTTGCCTTGAGCTGTGCAATCACGGAAGCATCCTCAAGGTACCATTTGCCGTCCTTGCTTACAGAAATCAATGTGATTTCATGTTTGTCAGAAATATTTCTAAGCACGGAAGCGCATGAAATGAGGGAGATCTCATGTTCACCGGAACGTCCGCCATACATCAATGTTACTTTCATTTTAATTCCTCTAAAGCTTTTTTTGCCTCGCTGATTTCATCATAAGGCATTATATGATCTTTGAATATGATTGAATTTTCATGGCTTTTGCCAAGCAGAAGAACTATGTCACCTTCCTTTGCAAGACTGAAAGCCTTTCGTATTGCCGCAGGTCTGTCAGGAATCAAGAAAAGATTTTCACCATCCTTCTTGCCTGCCTTTCGTGAACCAACAGCAATATCCTCAAGAAGAGCCATCTCATCCTCACCGCGAGGATCCTCATTTGCAAGAATGACATAATCGCAGAACCTGGCCGCGATTTCTCCCTGCATAGGCCTTTTCTTTGTGTCTCTTTCTCCACCGCTTCCAAAAACGCAGATCATTTTTCCAGAGCAACGTTTTCTTACAGGAGGAAAGATAGTCTCAAAACTGGATGGTGTATGTGCATAGTCGACGATGACCTCAAATGGCTGTCCTTCATCGACAACAGTCATACGTCCCTTTACACTTTCAAGTTTCTCACAGAGAGCTGCAAGTTCCTCTACTGATTTTCCGGTAGTTCCGCTTACAGCCAGAATAGCTGTCATTATGTTGTATGCATTGAATGCACCTGGAACCGGAGCCTTCACCTGTGTTGTCTTTCCTTCAAAAGAAAGTTCAAAGACAATGCCGGTGCTTGTAGACGCAATGTCCAAAGCCTTGCAGCATGGCATTCCAGCCGGAATCTCAGGAAGCGTCATTGAAGCATCTTCCGCATTTTTACCGGCCTTTCCTTCCGTTGTAAAACCGATGACTTTATTGCCTGTGCACTGTGCAAAATATGTGGCCGCAGGATCCTCAAGATTGACGATTCCAAGAGAAGCAACCTGGGTTTCCTTGCCGGCGATGGATTTCATATGATCATGTCTATCCAGAGCACGGAAAAGATTTGCCTTGTCGCTCTTATACTGCTCGTAGGTTCCATGGAATTCAAGGTGCTCCAGAGTGACGTTCATGAAAGCACCGCAGTCAAAAAGCACGTCGCCAAGTCTGTTTGTCTTTTCGCTCAAACCATGGCTTGAACTTTCGACAACGGCATGGGTACATCCGTTCTCAAGCATTTCATGAAGCTCCCGTTGAACTATAGGAGCCTCAGGTGTTGTCTGGTGTTCAGGATTGGCAATGGCATCTCCTCCAAGGGAATACTGCACAGTCGATATGAATCCTGCCTTGTAACCGGCAAGCCTCAAAAGCTGCCATATGAAGGCAACAGTTGAACTCTTGCCTTCCGTGCCGGTGACACCATAAACCACAAGTTTCTTTGAAGGATTGTCATAGAAGCTGGCAGAAAGTGGCGACATGGCAAAACGGCTGGAATTTACCTTAATGAAGGCCACAGTTTTGCCAGAGCAGGCTTCAGAGATTCCGCATTTTTCTTCTTCCGTGAAATCGCCTTCATAGACTACAGCAACAGCACCATTGTTGACGGCATTTGCGATGAATTTATTTCCGGTTGTATGGGTTCCAGGAAGAGCAAAGAAAAGAGAGCCCGGCTTAACATGACGGCTGTCAAAGACAAGGGAATCCACCTGAATTGAAGAAAGGACCACTCCGGCATCAGGAGTTCCGTCGCAGAGTGTAAGTGTATATTCTATTGAGTCAATGAACTCAGACAGTAACTTTTTCATGGCACATATTTTATACCTTTATGACACATTGCACAATTACAACGGATGAAGGAGGACCATTATCGTTTCTATAAACGGTTCAATCATGGTATAATTTCTGATTATGGAAGAAAGTAAAAAAACACAACAGAAAAAGAAGCCATTGGCATTACGTATCATCAAGGCAATTCTTTTTCCTGTTCTTTTGATAATTCTTGCAGCAACGGCATGGACTGCATACTCAATATTTGACAGGGCATCTACCCTAAGTTTCATACCAAAGGGATACAATATAATCATTCACACGGATTCAGCATACGACGCGCTGGAGCCACTGGTCAGCCTGAACGCAGCGGAAACCATTCTCGCGGAACCAACTCTCGCAGAGGCAAGGGATCCTTACATGAAGGCAAGAGAATTCGTAAACAGCGCCACTCCATTGCTTAAAAAACTGCTTAACCGCAGAATCGACGCAGCTATCTATACTGAACCTGCACCTGGCTTTATAGCCACAGTAGATCTTGGATGGATGTCCGCAGCCACAAGGCTTTCTTCTTTATGCGCAGGATTCCTCCATGTAAAGAATCTTTCATACGGAAGCGGCTTCTTTGAATACAAGACAGAAAACAGCGTCATCTACATGAAGCCTTTCAAGAACCTTGTGGTCATAACAGCATCAAAGGAACTTTTTGAAAATTCGACAGAAAGATACCGTACAAGAGAAATATCAAAGGCGGAACATGACAACATCGAAAAAGGAAAAACAAGAAACCTAAAGATAATGGCTCCATCTACGAAACTGGCAAAGATGGAATTCATGGCACCCTATTTTTCAGAGGAGTCGGTGCGCATCCTTGGAGAAGAAACCCTTTCTTCCATTTCTTTTTCAATCACAAATGACAACATCGAGCTGAACCTTTCCGTACCTGTAAACAAGGCGGAATGTAATTCTCCATCCGCTTCGTTGCTCCTGGAAGAATCCACCATACCAAAGATCACCCATCTTCTTTCAGGAGAGACACAGTACTACACCCTCATAAACCTCTGTCCATTGGAAAAGATCAGGAGTTCACTTTTACCTGTAATACAGAAATCCAAGGACATCGAGAGCTCATGGAAAAAGGCAGACAATCTTTGCAAGACAATATTCTCCCTGGGCATCGAAGACATTCTTTTTTCATGGAGCGGCAGGGAAGCAATTGCATTCGGTCTTGAAGGTTCCAGCGATCCAGTATTTGCCCTTCAGATAAAAGATGAAAAAAAGAGAAAGGAAATATTCAACAAGATAGACAGTTCCTTCCTCGTCAACACAAACACCAGCCTGATAGTAAACGGAATGAGACTTCCTTGCCTTGAACTTCCAGGTATCATTTCAGGTCTTCTGTCGGCTTTTGGAGTGACACTTCCACGGCCTTTTTACCTTGTGCATAACGGCTACATATACTTCTCTATGTCTCCACAGAATCTGTCGGCAGTCTACAACCACACAAAGAAAAACCATCTGATCTCAAAGAACATCAACTGGAAAAATGTCAGTGGCGACCCAAACCAGAAAACTTCCGTGGAACTGTACTACAATCTAAAACGCAGCCTCCCCTTCTTTCTGGACAATTCATCCATAACCGCAAAAATCCTTAAGCTATACGGAATTGGCCGTTTTGATATTTTCTTCAATGATGATTCAGTAGAAGCCCATGTATTTGCGACTTCCGTAATAAAAAATGAATCAGGACAGAACGCAGGCTTTCCAAAGGCTACAGGAAAAATCTCAGATTTCAACCTTGTGGCAGACAGCAGCGAATCCCCTGAATTCGTATATTGGATTGAAGACGGAACAAAAATAAAATGCCTTGACCTTAGTTCTCTTTCAGAAACAACTTTGGATCTTGAAGAACAGTGCAACATAGTCTCCGCAGAAAGAAAGGCAGGCAAAGAAAACAGAATCTGGGCTTCCACGGACTCAGGTAAAATCTATCTTCTGAACAAAAAGCTTCAATGCGCGGAAGGATTCCCTATCGATACAGGAAACAGTTTCACAGCTCCAGGTGCTGCAATTGATGACAGCTATGCGGTTCCAGCCAACGGCGGCATACTGATAATAGCAGACAAGAAAGCCAGATGCGAAGAGATCTTCATCAATGAAGACGCAAACTTCAGGTCAGCGCCAGCAGTCCTTGGAAACACCATCGCCATCTACAGCAAGGGATTTGAAGGAGAAATCTACCTTGTAAGAAATTCCACATGCATCAACATCGACAGTCCAATGATCGTAGACGGAATCGGATTTGGCAGCCCTTCCATGGGAATCATCAACAACAAACTGTACACGGCCTTCATTACCCAGAGCGGAACATTCCATCTTTTCGAGGACGGAATTCCCGTTGCCGGCATTCCACTTGAAATAAACAATGTATTCAGTTCAAACGTTGTTTTCAGCAACAACATGTTCTATGCCCTTTCAGAAAATGCACAGCTTTACAGGATCTCTCCTTTAAATGGAACTTTTGAAAGCATAAAGCTGCCTGACATTGATTCCGCAAAGGAAGGAATTATCTGCACTGCAAAATATAATGGCACAAGCGGAATATTCGCAAGCGGAGACAGCAACATCCTGTACGGATTCACTCCTGAACTTGAACTGCTTATGTCATTTCCGTTGGCAGGCAGAGGAACACCTGTATTCGCCGACGTAAACAAAGACAAGAAAACAAACTGCATGGTTCTTTCCATCAGCAGGGAAATAAATTCATGGAGACTACAATGAAAAGAATTCTCTTGATCCTTACAGCAGGCATGATGCTTGGACTTTCTGGATGTGCTTCACTGCAAAAAGACATTTCAATAACTGCCGATGATACTGCCAGCTCAGAAAGGCTCATGGATCTGGAAAACCAGTTGCTTTATCTGGACAATTCTTTTTTGATCAATGGTTCCATGCTTTCAAAGAGCGACGGACCTCAGGCGGAACTTCTGAAGCAGCAGATCGAGCAGGAACTTATTGTTCCCCATCTGGACAAGGTCGTGGAAGCAAGACTTCTGGCCCTCAAAGGAAGAATTTCCCTCATGCAGCAGAAACGCAACGAAGCTCAGAAATGTGCCGTCATAGCAAAGAAAAAATACGAAAACGACACCCAGCTTATAATCCTGCAAAGAAGACTTGGTCTCCTTGAGGAAGACATCAGCACATACAGGCTCAAGACAGACTCGGAAGCACTAGCCATAGAAAACGCCATCGCCCATTATGAAAATGGACAGTATGACATGGCTGCAGGACTTTTTGATTCCGTCTTTGTAAATCCGCAGTCTGCCTACAAGGATCCTTATACTCCATTGAGGAACAAGGCATGGGAACTTAAGGATGTAGGCTCAGCAAAATTTCTAAATGCCAATGAAATAACTGCAACACAGATGATGTTGTTGGCCCAGGATAAACCTGGACTCCTAGATTTCTATACTGCCGGCAAAAGATATGAAGGCAGAAAACTGTTCAACCTGCTGACAAAAGCAGGGTTGCTTGAAAGCATTTCCAACATTGAGACAACAGATGTGAAAGCAAATGACAGGATGACACGAAATCTTTCCGCTCGCTTTTTATGGAACATCCATACACAGAAAAATTCCCTTAAGGCTACTAAATATTCAGAAAAATATAGAAGCAGGGAAAATGCAAAAAGTCCTGTGGCTGACATAAGCATTGATGATCCAGATTTTGACGCGATTCTTGGCACTGTTGAAAACGGAATAATGTCCCTTTCCGATGGAAAAAACTTCTGTCCAGATGAATTGGTTTCCGCCTTAGATTTCGAAAGCTACCTGAATAAAATGAAATAAGAAGATGGTCACGTTGGTACATACCACAGAACCTATAAAAGATAAAACTACTATTTTTTTTGATCCTGGTTTATAATTAAAAAAAACATAAAAAGGAAACAAAAAAATGTGGATCTCGTTTTTAGTCTACGGAGCTGTAATCGCATTGCTTTTCTGGGGTTCAAATTTCGCAAAGAAAGGAACACTTAAAGCAGACTATCTTTCAATGGATAGTTCCACAGCATCAAAAGGATTTGCCTGTATCGGTGTATTCCTTCATCACATGTCGCAGAATCCGGCATTCCAGAAGACAGCCGACATCAAGTTTTTTGAATTCATCGGCTTCATTTTTGTAGGAATCTTCTTTTTCTACAGCGGAATCGGACTTCTCAAAAGCTGGAAATCAAAGCCTGATTATCTTTCTACATTCTTCAAGAAGAGAATGCTGCCAATAATCATTGCGATCTACGTAATGAATATTTTCTATGCAGTCTTCATCTGCCTTGCAAAATACAGGGAGATGGACGCACTGCGCTGGGTCCTTGGACTTCTTAACATCATCATCCTCAACGACCAGAGCTGGTACCCTATTGTAATTCTCATCATGTATGGTGCTTTCTGGTTTGCTTTCAAGAAATGCAAGAAAACAGGAACAGCAATCACTGTTGTATTCCTTGTTGCCCTAGCCCAGCTTGCCCTTTTCTGTGTCGGCGGACACTTTGCCTGGTGGATCGACTACGGATGGTACAAGGGGCCTCAGAGTTTCGCCACAGCAAAATGGTACCAGCAGATATGCGCACTTTGGTTCCAGGGCGAATGGTGGGTCAACAGCACAATGTGTTTTGTGTTCGGTCTTCTATGGGCACATCATGAAGACAAGATCATCGCTTTCTTCTCAAAGAACTATTGGATCAAATTTGCCGCCACAACTGTCCTCATGGCAGGCGGAATGTATGCAGGCTTCTACGCTCTTATGAACGTCAGCTTCTGGTCTGAATTCGCAGGTCACGGAGTTGGAAGGTTGGACAAGACCATCTGTCTTATTGCACAGCAGATTCAGCTTGCCACGTTACTTCTATTCCTTACAGTGCTAAAGTTCAAATGGACAAGAAGCAACAAGGTCCTCTCTTTCTTCTCCTCTATCTCACTTGAATTCTACCTTATGCAGAGAATCGCTTTGAACAGCTTCCTCTTCATAACAGGTCCAAGAGAAGAACCAATCATCAAGGCATTCCACTGGAACCTTGCAGCATACTTCCTCGCAGTGACCGCAGCGAACCTTATCCTTGCCCTGGTATACAAGGAGATAAACAAGAGAATCCTTAAACTGATAGTGAAATAAACTAGTAAGTAGGGAAAAAATCGATTACATCAGCCGCTTTTTTATTCATTAAGAGTTCAAAGGAGTGGCTGATTTTATGTTCATCAAAGAAGTAAACTTTGATTATGTGCTTTCTGCGTGGAACAATGAAATCAAAAAATGTTTTCTGAGGAACGCGGAATCTACAGCGTATCTTAGAGAGACAAATGCACTGAGGCATCTGTTCGTTCATGCCGGTAGTTTTTCTTACATAGAGGGCCAGCATGCTTTCCTGTGGAAAAGTATAAAAGTAGGTACCTTTTGTACAGAACACAATGAGACCCCACATGGAAGTCACGTTTGGGTCTGTCCTTAACTGCAATAAATTAAAGACAACAGGAGATGCCCTAAGTTCCGTGAGTTCAAAAGAAACTACTTTATCACCGAATTCCTGTTCAAACTCATTTATGAACTTCTGTTTTTCATCTTCTGTTGTCTTCATGTTTAGTTTCCTAAAAATTATTTTGCAGGGAACATCTTTCTGAAGTCTACAAGAACTTCCTGTGAATCGCGTGCAGAGTCAATGTCTGTCATCTTGTTGAGATTGCGATAGAAGTCGATGAGAGGTTCAGTTTCCTTGCGGTATACTTCAAGGCGATGTGTGATTGATTCAAGCTTGTCATCTTCACGTGTGAAGAGTTCGCCACCACACTTGTCACAGACACCTTCTACCTTTGGTGGAAGGAATTTTACATTGAAGTTAGCCTTGCAGCTCTTGCAGACGCGGCGGTTTGAAAGGCGAGCGATGATGAGATCGTTGTTAACTTCAAAGTTCACAACCTTAACATCAATACCAAGCTTTTCAAAAGCTTCTGCCTGTGGAATTGTGCGAGGGAAACCGTCAAGAATAAATCCATTCTTGCAGTCATCCTTCTTAAGTCTGTCTTCTACGATTTCGAGAACAACATCATCGCCAACGAGCCCGCCGGCATCCATGATTGCCTTTACTTTCTTTCCAAGTTCTGTTTCATTCTTGATGTTTTCACGGAAAATATCACCAGTTGAAATCTGTGGAATCTTGTATTCCTCTGCTACCTGTGCAGCGAGTGTTCCTTTTCCAGCTCCTGGTGGTCCTAAGAAAATAAAATTCATAATTTATACCCCTTCATTAAGATAATTAATATTTTAATAGCAAACTTCCCATAAAACAAGGAAAATTAAAACTTAAGGATGTAGTTCTTTTTCTTGCCGCGGCGAACAACAATCACCTTTTCTTCGATTGCCATTGCCTTTGTTACAGGAGTATTTTCATCTGCAATCTTTTCACCGTTGCAAGTAATCGATCCCTGAGCAAAGAATTCGCGGGCTTCTCTCTTGCTTCCGCAGATCTTGTTTTCTACGAGAACATCGATGATTGACTTTCCTTCTTCCTTGAGTTCAATAGTTGGAACATCACGGAATCCGATTTCAATGTCCTTGAGTGAAAGGGACTTAAGATCACCGCTGAAAAGCTTTGCGGAAATATCAACGGCCTTGTCGAATTCAGCAGCCCCGTGAAGGTCTGTGATGATTTCGCGTGCAAGAGCCTTGTGTGCTTCGCGGAGTTCTGGATGCTCCTTGTTCTTTGCTTCAAGTTCTTCAATCTGTTCCTTTGTAAGGAATGTAAAGATCTTGAGGTAGTCGATTACCATGCTGTCATCAACATTGACAAGGTACTGGTAAAGTTCGTAGCTTGATGTCTTGTTGATGTCGAGCCAGAGTGCGTTTCCTGCTGACTTACCGAACTTGTTGCCGTATTTGTCCAAAACGAGTGGCATTGTAAAGCCGTAAGCTTCCTTGCCTTCGATCTTGCGGATAAGTTCAAGACCTGTCGTGATGTTACCCCACTGGTCTGCACCTTCACACTGCATTATGCAGTTCTTTGTGCGGAACAAGTGAAGGAAGTCATAGCCCTGAAGAAGTGTGTATGAGAATTCAGCGAAAGTAATTCCTGTTTCAAGACGACGTGCGATGATGTCCTTTCCAAGCATGTAGCTTACGTTGATATACTTACCTATGTCGCGGAGGAATTCAAGGAATGTGTAGTCCTTTGTCCAGTCGTAGTTGTTTACGATTTCAGCCTTGCCTTCGAAAATGCGGTCAACCTGTGCCTTGATTCCGGCAAGGTTCTTTTCAAGACGGTCCTTTGCCATGATTTCGCGTTCTGCAGTTGGACGTGGGTCTCCGATGAGACCTGTAGATCCACCAACGAGAAGGATTGGATGATGACCTGCCTTAGCAAGGCGCTTTGCTGTCACAAGTGAAGAATAGTGACCAAGATGAAGGCTGTCTGCAGTTGGGTCTGTACCCCAATAGAAAGTTACCTGTTCTTTATTAAGTTTGTCTGCAATGTCTTCGCCGGCAACATCTTTTACAAGGCCGCGCCACTGAAGTTCTTCATAGAATGTCATAATGTCTTCCTTTATTGAAAATTGTTGGCAAATTATAGCAGAAATGAAACATAAAGTCGATTGAGGGATATCCGCTTATGTCATTGTCGGGCGTTCCTGTGTCATTGTCGGACTTGATCCGACAATCCCCCATCAGTTAACGAGAGTTCCCTTAAATGTGTTTCCGTTCAGGCTGTCAAGGTGGACCTTTACAAAGGAGCCGATGATCTTTGGGTCAGCACGGAAGGCTACGCGCTCGTTCTGTTCCGTCTTGCCAAG
>JAGHUO010000150.1 GCA_018064785.1 Candidatus Treponema equi | reverse complement strand
GTGCTTCAGTGAATCTTTCTTAATGGCTGTAGCTACAATCGGGGCTGTCGTAATCGGCGAAACCATGGAAGCCTGTGCCGTAATGATTCTTTTTCAGCTTGGGGAATATCTTGAAGACAAGGCCTCTGACAAAACAAAGGACACCATTGCAGAACTTCTTGACATCCGCCCTGACACCGCCTGTGTGATCCGCGACGGAAAGGAAGCTGTAATTGATGCCGATGATGTTGAAGTCGGTGAGGTCATCATCGTAAAGCCTGGTGAGCTTGTTCCTCTCGACGGAATAATTTCAAAGGGCTCGACTATGGTTGATACAAGTGCCCTTACCGGTGAAAGCGTTCCGCGTGAAATAAATGAAGGCGATGAAATCCTTAGCGGCTTTGTGAACACAAGGGCAGTGGTTGAAATCAAGGTCACAAAGGAATTCGGTGAAAGTACGGTCTCAAAAATCCTTGACCTCATTGAAAATGCCCAGGAGAAAAAGGCATCAAGCGAAAAATTCATCACAAGATTTGCAAAGGTGTACACTCCGATTGTCTGCATTCTTGCCGTAGCGGTGGCAGTGGTTCCGCCTACAATCCTTGGATGGGATGAGCATTTCAAGACATGGCTTTACCGTGCCTGCGAGATGCTTGTTGTCTCTTGTCCTTGTGCCCTCGTGATTTCTGTACCGCTCAGTTTCTTTGCTGGAATCGGTCGTGCAGGAAAAGACGGAATTCTTGTGAAAGGTTCAAACTATCTTGAGCTTCTGTCCCGTGCAAAAACAGTTGCCTTTGACAAGACCGGAACTTTGACAAAGGGTGTTTATGAAGTTACTGCCGTTGAGGTTGCTGAAGGCTGCGATCTTTCAAAGGAAGAACTTGCCGCTCTTGTGACTCATGCTGAATACTACAGCGATCATCCTGTTTCAAAGTCCTTAAAGAATTTCCACGCTTGCGAAAACTGCGGAAAACTTACAGTGGAAGAAGCGGAAGAAATCAGCGGCCACGGAATCAAGTGTGTTGTTGACGGAAAGAAAGTTATTGCCGGTAACAGAAAACTCATGGTGCTTGAAAAGGTTTCTGGTTTTGATGAAAAAAAAGAAGCTGCAGATAAGGTTTCAGGTTCTGTAGTTTATGTTGCTGTTGACGGAACTTTTGCCGGAAAAATCATAGTCAGCGATGTGGTAAAGGAAAACGCAAAATCTGCAATAGAAAAAATCCATAATGTTGGAATTCCAACAACTGTAATGCTTACAGGTGATACCAGAAACAATGCAGAAGTAATTGCTGATTCCATTGGAATTGATGAAGTCCGTGCAGAACTTCTTCCGCAGAATAAGGTTGAAGAAATTGAAAACCTTATTAAAGACAGCAGCGGTACTGTAGTCTTTGTAGGAGACGGAATCAACGATGCACCAGTTCTTACAAGAAGCGATGTTGGAATCGCCATGGGTGCCATGGGAAGTGATTCCGCCATCGAGGCTGCGGACATCGTGATCATGGATGACAACATCGAGAATGTTGCGCTTGCAGTAAGGCTTGCA